>NZ_MBLN01000052.1:0-194646 GCF_001854645.1 Pseudofrankia sp. EUN1h
CGAAGATCAACGGTTCCGCGGAACGCGAAGATCAACGGTTCCGCGGAACGCCTGCGGGCGCAGGACGCCCTTGGCTGTTCGGGTGGCGTCGATCGCGGCGTTTCGGTCGGCTGGCGCAGGGCTATTGATCATTTTCTGCCACCAGCCACGGGTACGTCGTCGCMGCGCCCGACGTCAGAGGACTGGATCAAGCGCTGTTGCTCACGGCCCGACGTTCTCGAGACCCGGGCCGAGAATCCGCCGTAGGTCGGGGCCGTCGAAGTTGAGCGTGTAGATCGCGGGCATCGGCATCGACAACCAGAAGGCGCAGTTGATCGACAGCCCAAGGCCGAGAAACACACGGGCGATCCACATGCCGTGCGTGGCTGCCAGGATCGTCGTGCGGGGGGCAGCCGACGCCACCAGGTTACGAGCCGCGCTCACCGCCCGAGCGGTGAGCGCGGTGAGTGACTCGCCCGCGTCGATGGCTATATCGGGATGAGCCCAGCTCCACTCGTAGTGAGCCTGCCAATCGCGAGTCGGAGCCAGACCTGACCGCCACTCTCGGAGTTCCCCGTGGCGACGCACGGGCAGTCCCAGAGCCCTCGCGGTCGGTTCGATGGTCTGGACCGCACGAAGGTACGGACTGGATACGACTCGCGAAACACCGCAGCCCGCGAGGACCATGACAAGGGCGCCAGCCTGGTCACGGCCCGTCTCGGTGAGCGGACGCTGGTACTCGTCCGGACCGTCGCGGATTGGTGGGACCGAGACGGCGTGGCGGACCAGTACCAGATCAACCATGATGAAGATCCTGCCTCGCGAGCAATCATGCCTCGCGAGCAATGGGCGCTACTCGACCCGCCACGACGATCAGCCCATCATCGCCCCGGTTGCGGGCGCGGAGCGTCCGGCAACGAGAGCGCCTCAGACTGCCAGGAGACGGACCAGGTCCGCGTCGTGCAGGTCGGCGGCGGTGCCGGCGTGGGCGACGAGGCCGGCGTCGAGGACGATGAAGCTGTCGGCGAGCTTGATCGCGGTGTCGATGTACTGCTCGACGAGGAGGACCGCGAGGCCGACCTCGGTGTGCAGCCGCTCGATGACCTCCTCGATCTCGGCGACGATGGACGGCTGGATGCCCTCCGTCGGCTCGTCGAGGATCAGCATCGTCGGCCCGGTCACCAGCGCCCTGGCCATGGCCARCATCTGCTGCTGGCCGCCGGAGAGGAAGCCCGCGCGGCGCTTCAGGAACGGCCGCAGGCGCGGGAACACGTCCAGCGCCTCGTCGATCGCGCCCTTCTTGCCCTTGGCCGCCTCCCAGGTGACCTGGAGGTTCTCGTAGACGGTCAGCTGCGGGAAGGTCTCGTGACCCTGTGGGCAGTAGCCCATCCCCCGCCGCACCCGGTCGTAGGTCGCGATCCGGGTGATGTTCTGGCCCTGGAACTCGATGGTGCCGGCGGAGGGAGGCAGGATGCCCATGATGGCGTTGAGCAGCGTGGTCTTGCCGACGCCGTTGCGGCCCATGACGCAGACCAGAGCCCCCGCGGGCACCTCCAGGTTCACGCCGAAGAGGACCTGTGCCCGACCGTAGCCGACGTCCAGCGAGGTGACCTTCAGCATCAGCTCGTCACTCATGGGGTGACCTCCAGCCCAAGCGCGGCCGCGGCCGCCCCACCAGACTCGTCGTCTTCCTTCTTGCGGCCCAGGTAGACCTCCTGGACCCGCGGGTCCGCCTGCACCTCGGCGACCGTGCCCTCCGTCAGGACCTTGCCCTCGTGCAGGACGGTGACGACGCTGGCGAACCGACGAAGGAACTCCATGTCGTGCTCGATGACCACGACGGTGCGTTCCTCGGCGATCTGCTGAAGCAGCACGCCGGTGCGTTCGCGCTCGTCCTTCGTCATACCGGCGACCGGCTCGTCGAGGAGCAGCAGCTGGGGGTCCTGGGCGAGCAGCATGCCGATCTCCAGCCACTGCCGCTGGCCGTGCGAGAGGATCCCCGCCTTCCGGTCCGCCAGCTCGGCGAGCTGCGTCGTCTCCAGCACCTGCGCCACCGGGTCGCTGATGCCCTTGCGCCGCAGGAACAGCTTCGGGACGGGGATGCGGAAGCTCGCCGCCAGGTCTATGTTCTCCAGGACCGTCAGGTCCTCGAACACCGTCGCCGTCTGGAACGTCCGGCCGATCCCGAGCTTCACGATCCGGTATTCGCGCCGGCCGACCAGCTCCGTCCCGGCGAAGCGCACCGAGCCGGCGGCGGGCTTCGTCAGCCCGGTGATGACGTCGACGAGCGTGGTCTTGCCGGCGCCGTTGGGACCGATGAGGAACCGCAGCTCGCCGCGCTTCACGGTGAAGTCGATACCGCTGATGGCGACGAACCCGTCGAACACGACCCGCAGCCCGCGTACCTCCAGCAGCGCCTCGCCGACGCCGTCGGCACGCTGGGCCGGAATGGTGGTGGTCTCCTCGGACGTCGTCATCACACCGCCTCCTGCCTGGTCGCGCCCTGCTCGGGCACGACCACCGCGTGGTCGCCGGCCAGCGCGACGGCCGGTGGGCCGGCGGGTGGGCCGGGCCGGGCCGGGGGCTTGATGCCCAGCCGTCCCATCAGCACCGGCGCGCCCTCGCGCACCTGCTTCAGGAGCCCTGCGAGGCCCCTGGGCAGGAAGGCGATGACGCCGATGAACAGTGCGCCCTGGAAGTAGGTCCAGGCCGACGGGTAGTCCTCGGAGAACGTCGACCGTGCCCAGTTCACGACGACCGCGCCGATGATGGCGCCGGCGAGCGAGTAGCGGCCGCCGACGGCGACGGCGATCACCAGCTCGATCGACGGGACGATGTCGAGCATGCCGGGGTTGACGATGCCGACCACCGGCACGATCAGCGCGCCGCCGACCGAGGCGGTGACCGCCGAGATCGCGAACGCGATGGTCTTGATGACGGTCGGGTCGTAGCCGAGGAAACGGACGCGGTCCTCACCGTCCCGGATCGCCAGCAGCAGCCGGCCGAACCGGCTCGCGACCACCAGGCGCAKCAGCAGGAAGACGACCAGCAGCACGCCGGCGGTGATGAAGTACAGCGTCCGGTGGCCCTGGTCGGCGTAGGTGTCGATGCCGAAGAACCCGCTGAAGTTCGTCAGGCCGTTCGTGCCGCCCGTGTAGCCCTGCTGACCGATCAGCAGGATCACGAAGGCAGCGGCGAGCGCCTGCGTGAGGATCGCGAAGTAGGCGCCGCGCACCCGCTGGCGGAACACCAGCAGACCCAGCAGCGTCGCCACCACGATCGGCAGGATGATCACTGCGGCGATCGCGACGACCGGGCTTCGGAAAGGCTCCCAGAACGCCGGCAGCTTCTCGACGCCGCTCCAGTCCATGAAGTCGGGGACGTGGCCGGGACCGGCGTCGTGCAGCTTGAGGTACATGCCCATCGAGTAGCCGCCGAGGCCGACGAACAGGCCCTGACCGAGGGTGAGCATGCCGCCGTGGCCCCAGGCGAGGCCGATGCCGATGCCGACGATGGCGTAACACAGGTACTTCGTRAACAGCGGCAGGCGGAACGCCGGGTCCAGCACGTACGGCGCGATCACGCCGACCACGATGACCGCGACGAAGACGAGCCGCCAGGGCAGCTGGGGCGTCACCAGCCGGGCCCGCCACCCGCCTTTCGCGGCGGCCGTCTCGTTCTCCGGTGCCGCGGTCGGCTCCGTGGCCGTCAGCGGGGCGCTCATGTGAGCGCCCGGCTGCGAAGGACGAACATGCCCTGGGGGCGAGCCTGCAGGAAGGCGACGATCGCGACGAACACGACCACCTTCGCCAGGCTCGCGTTCGACCAGAACTCGACGTAGCTGTTGAGCAGGCCGAGCGCGAACGCCGCGATCAGCGCGCCGCGCAGCTGGCCGAGACCGCCGACGACGACCACGAGGAACGCGTCGACGATGTACTTGGYGCCGAGGGTGGGGCTGACCGTGCCGACCAGGGTCAGTGCGACCCCGGCGACACCGGCCAGCCCGGAGCCGATGAAGAACGTGATCTGGTCGACCCGGTCGGTGCGGACCGCGCTACAGGCCGCGAGCTCACGGTTCTGCATCACGGCCCGCATCCGCCGGCCGGCCGGGGTCTTGCTCATGTACAGCCCGATTCCCACCAGGCACACCGCCGCGAGGCAGAAGATGTACACCCGGTTGTAGGGAATCYGGATACCGCCCACGTCGGCGCCCCCGATGAGCCAGTCGGGGGCGACGACCTGGACGCCGCGGTYGTCGATCAGGTCCCGAACCAGCTGCTGCAGGATGAGGCTGACGCCCCAGGTGAGCAACAGCGTGTCCAGTGGCCGCCCATAGAACCTGCGGATCAGCGTCCGTTCGAGAATTACCCCGAACAGACCCGCCACGACGAACGCCACCGGCAGGGCCGCGATTACCGCATTGTGCCCCGCCCAGCTCTGCAGCATGTACGTCGTGTAGGCGCCCACCATGATGAACTCRCCGTGCGCCATGTTGATGACGCCCATCTGACCGAACGTGAATGTCAGGCCCAGTGCAGCCAGCAGCAGCACCGCCCCGATACTCAGCCCGATTGGCAACTGGTTCAGGAACCCGTTCACATCAACCGCCCTCTGTTATCTAACCCACGCGCCTACGAGGACAGACCCTTGGCCCATGGGTACTCCGCGCCCTTCAGGTATGGATCGGGCTTGATCGGGCTCCCCGAGTCCCAGATCGACTTGATCTGGCCGTCGGCGCCGATAAGACCAATCCGGGCGGTCTTGTAGACGTGCTGGGTCGGACCGTCGATCGTGACCTTGCCCTCGGGCAGGTCGAGCGAGATTCCGCCGGCCGCCTTCTTGACCGCCTCGACGTCGGTGGTGCCGGCCTTCGTGACCGCCGCCGCCCACAGGTTGACCGCGTTGTAGCCGGCCTCCATCGGGTCGGAGGTCACCTTGTCGGAGCCGTACTTGGCCTTGAAGGCCTTGACGAACTCGGTGTTCGCCGGGGTGTCCGTCGTCTGGTAGTAGTTCCAGGCGACGTACTGGCCCGCCAGGTACTCGGTGCCGATCGCCTTGACCTCCTCCTCGGCGATGGACACGGACATGGTCGGGATCTGGTCCGGACCGATGCCGGCGGACTTCAGCTGCTTGAAGAACGCCACGTTCGAGTCACCGTTGAGGGTGTTGAACACGAAGTCAGGCTTGGCCTGCTGGACCTTGTTGACGATCGTCGAGACCTCGGTGGAGCCCAGCGGGAGGTACTCCTCGCCGAGGATGTCCATCCCGTTCGCCTCGGCGTAGGCCTTGATGATCTTGTTGGCGGTACGCGGGAAGACGTAGTCGCTACCGACCAGGAAGATCTTCTTCTTGTCCTGCTCCTTCAGGTAGTCCAGGGCGGGAACGATCTGCTGGTTGGTGGTGGCGCCCGTGTAGAAGATGTACGGGCTCTGCTCCAGGCCCTCGTACTGCACCGGGTACCACAACAGCGCCTTGTTGCGCTCGAACACCGGCAGCATCGCCTTGCGGCTCGCGGACGTCCAGCCGCCGAAGACGGTGGCCACCTTGTCCTGCGAGATGAGCTTCTGGGCCTTCTCGGCGAAGGTCGGCCAGTCCGAGGCACCGTCCTCGACCACCGGCACGAGCTTCTTTCCGAGCACGCCGCCCTTGGCGTTGATCTGCTCGATAGCGAGCAGCTCGGAGTCCCGGACCGTCACTTCCGAGATGGCCATGGTCCCGCTGAGTGAATGCAGCAGGCCGACCTTGATCGTGTCCGACGACGAACCGCCGTCAGACGATGAATCCCCCGACCCCCCACAGGCCGCGAGCAGGAGAGCGGGCAGCACCGCGAGCGGTGCGAGCCTACGCCAGGACTTTCCGAACAATTCCTTGCCCTCCCTAGGACGCTGATATCGATCAGTGTAGGGAGAGCGGTTACCGGGGCGGGACCCCCGAGTTACCCGGAAGTTAATCCGCGCGACCCGTCATTTTTCCGGGCGGCGCCCGGCGAGAAATTCGTGACCAATAAATTTCCGACGTTAGGGCAATTATCATCCAGCCGCCACCACTGCGGGCCGCCTTCACCAGATCGTTACGGTGGGAGGCGGTTGTTTCCAGGTCGTTTCACAAAATGCGACCACACCATCGGGCGAGTTCCGGACATCCGTTCACCGACGTGCGCGCATACCGTTCACCGACCGCCGGCGCGCCCCCGTGTTACACCTGTCACCAGGCCGTGAACCGGTCCTGGGTTCGCGCGGCCCCCCAGCGGCGGCCCCCAGCGGCGACCGCCGTCGGTCAGGAGTCGGCGCTGGCGAGGGAGCTACGGCCAGCGGTAAAGGCCGCCAGCGGTGCCGCCGGTGTGATGACCGATGTTGTTGATCGTCACGATCTGGGTCTCGGCCGAGTCGCGGGCCGCCGGCGGCGGGCCGGTGGCGGCGTCGGTCTCCGGTTCCTCGGCTCGCGGCCACTGGGTACCCGGGTCGGTCGCGCGCCGCGCCGTCGACGCCGGGCCCTCCTCCTGGGGCGGGCCGTCGGCACCGCTGGCGCCGTCGGCCGCCGAGAGCGGGTCGGCGGTGTGCCGTCGGGCCCACTGCCGGCCACCCACCCGCCGCCGCCCGACGGCCCCGTCCTCGCCGACCGGTCGGCGGCGCGCGGACCGGCCGCCGGACGGGCGGCCCTGGTCCTCGCCCGGCGGCTCCCCGGTGGTGGCGCCCGGACCTGGACGTGCCTCCCGGCCGAGCTCGGTGTTCCGGACCTCCCAGAGGCCGCGGTCGGGGCTTTCCCCCGCGGCCGGGCCCGACTGGCCGGCGGTGGGCCACCCCGTCCCGTCGGCGCCGTCGCCCATGACGCCGGGGCCATCGCCGTCGCACACCGCGCCGAGGCCGGCGTCGCCCGCAGCCGCGGGCACATCCCCGACACCGGGGCCGGGCGCGTCCCGGCCGATGCCGCCAGGCGGGCCGCCGAACGGTCCGCCGACACCTCCGCCGATGTCCAGACCGGTTCCCCCGCCGCCGGTGTCGTTCCCCGCGTCCGGTCCGGGGCCCGCGGCGACGACTCCGCTCACGGACACGATGTCCCACGGCGCCGGTCCGGCACCGCCGGAGGCGCCCCAGCCACGCGCCCTGTCCCAGCCACCGCGCGGGCCGCCCTCGCGACCAGTCGCCGAGGCGCCGCCCGGTCGGCCGCCGTCGTCGCCCGGTCGGTCGCCGCCGTCGTCCGGCGGGGGAACCCGGGCGCCGAACAGCGGGTCACGCCCGAGGTAGCCGACCCGGTCGAGCCCTAGCGGGTCGCGCCGGGATGCGTCGTAGCCGCCGTAACCGCCGCCCTGGTAGCCGTCGGGCGGCAGGCCATCGGTGTTGAAGCCGCCCCGGGAGTACCCGCCGCCCGCCCGCCCAGGGTCGGGAAAGGCGGGTCCGGCGGCGCCGCCGATCGACAACGGACCGCTCGGAGGCCCGCCAAGCGCGAACCCGCCCGTCGGCGGGTAGTCGGGCACCTCGTCGCCGGACGGCGGCGCTACCGAGGGGAAGGGCGGGAACGGCGGCGGGTACGGCGGCGGCGTCGCCGGCCCGTAGGACCAGGTGGGGGCTCCCCCGGCGCTCTGGGCGTCGGCCGGGCCGCGTCCGGCGGCGTCGTCCGGCGGCGTCGTCCCCGGGAACGCCGGGTAGGTCAGCGACGTCGGCCCGGTCAGCGACGTCGGCCCGGTCGCGGGTGGCATCGAACCGGGCGGGAGGTCGCCGAGGCCTGGCCGCTCCCAGGACACCGAGCCGCGGTTCTCCGCGCGCCGGCGCTCCGCCTCCAGCCGGTCACGGCGGATCCGCTCGGCCCGGTCCCGCTCGGCGCGCTCCCGTTCCAGCCGCTGCGCCCGCTCGAACTCGACCCGCTCACGCTCTGCGCGCTCACGCCGCGCGCGCTCCAGCTCGGCGCGCTCGCGTTCCACCCGCTCCAGCTCCGTGCGTTCCCGCTCCACGCGCTCCAGCTCGGCCCGCTCGAACTCAGCCCTTTCACGCTCGACCCGCTCACGCTCGGCCCGCTCGAACTCGGCCCGCTCGAACTCGGCCCGCTCACGCTCGACCCGCTCACGCTCCGCGCGCTCGAACTCGGTCCGCGCGTGCTCGGCCCGCTCGAACTCCAGTCGCT
The DNA here is from genome assembly GCF_001854645.1 of Pseudofrankia sp. EUN1h. Taxonomy (NCBI): domain Bacteria; kingdom Bacillati; phylum Actinomycetota; class Actinomycetes; order Frankiales; family Frankiaceae; genus Pseudofrankia; species Pseudofrankia sp. EUN1h. Next base: position 8,098 of record NZ_MBLN01000052.1, read on the forward strand.
CCAGCTCGGCTCGCTCCAGCTCCAGTCGCTCCAGCTCGGCCCGCTCGAACTCCAGTCGCTCCAGCTCGGCTCGCTCGAACTCGGCTCGCTCGAGATCCGCGCGCGCGAGCTCGGCCCGCTCGGCCTCGGCACGGTCCGCGTCGGCACGGCCGGGCCCCGCGGGGTCGCCGGCCGCGGGACGCTCGGCGAGCAGCTCGGCGAGCGGGCGCGGCGGCCCGACGTGGAAGCCCTGCGCGTAGTCGACGCCGATGTCGCCCAGGGCACTGGCCAGCGACTCCCGGTCGACGCCCTCCGCGATCGTGTACATCCCGAGCGTGCGGGCGATCCGCACGACGGCGTCGACGAGGGCGATGTCCTGCGCGTTGACGTCCGCCTGCTGGACGAACTCACCGTCGATCTTGATGCCGCTGAACGGCAGCGTGCGCAGGTGGACGACGGAGCCCATGCCGACGCCGAAGTCGTCGAGGATGAATCGGCAACCGGCCGCGGTGAGCTTCTCCGCCAGTCGGCGGGCCGGCTCGATGCTCACCAGCGTGGACCGCTCCGCGATCTCCAGCCCGAGCCTGGCGGGGTTCACCTCGGCGGCCCGTAGCGCGTCGAGGACGAAGTCACCGAAGCCCGGGTCCTCGACGGACCTGGCCGAGATGTTGACGTGCAGGTAGAGCGGCCCGCGCGGCCCGTCGGCGACGAGCGCGGCGATGGCCTGGCTGACCACCCACCGGTCCAGCCGGAGCACCAGCTCGGTCCGCTCGACCGGCTCGAGGAACTCCCGCGGCGACAGCTCCGGGAGGAGCCCGTCGCGCAGCCGCACCAGCAGCTCGTAGCCGATGACCCGGCGGGCGGCGAGGTCGACCAGCGGCAGCGCGTCCACGGCGAGCGTGCCGGCCTCCAGGGCGGCACGCACCCGCTGGGTGACGGACACCCGCCGGGCCGCCTGCTCGTACTGCTCGTCGCTGAAGAGCCGGGCGCGGTCGCGCCCGGCGCCCTTGGAGTCGTAGAGGGCGAGGTCGGCCTGGGCGAGCGCGGCGGTGTCGTCCTCGACCGTGGCCAGCGGAACGACGCCGATGCTGACGGTCACCCGCAGCGCGAGGTCGTCGACCGGGATCGGCGAGCGCGCGACGGCCTGGCAGAGCTGGTCGGCGACGGTGAGGCCGGTCTCGCCGTCGCCATCCGGCAGCAGGACGGCGAACTCGTCGCCGCCGAGCCGGCCGAGCAGGGCGGCCGGCAGCTCATCGCGCAGGATCTGGGTGAGACCGCGCATGACGGTGTCGCCGACGGCGTGGCCGCGCAGGTCGTTGATGTCCTTGAAATGGTCGACGTCGATGATCAGCAGCGATCCGGCGCGGCCGGCGGGGAACGCGGCGAGGTGCTCCCGCAGCTCCCTGGTGATGCCCCGCCGGTTGAACAGACCGGTCAGTGCGTCCCGCTCAGCGAGGTTCGCCAGCTCCTGCTGGACGCGGTGCAGGTCGGTGATGTCGTGCGCCGTGCCGAGGACGCGCGCCGCCCGCCCGGACTCGTCGGCGACGGCCTCACCGTGGCACTCGAAGACCCGCTCGCCCTGGCCGGCGCGGTCGAGGATCCGGTGGACGAAGGTGAACGTGCCGACGGACTCGATCGCGTCGCCGACATGGTCGCGGATCATGCGCTCGTCGACGGGTGGCAGCATGGTCAGGATCTGGCGGAACTCGACCTTCTCGGTCGAGTCGAAACCAAGCAGCGCGAGCAGGTTGCGGGACATGGCGACCTCGCCCGTCGCCAGGTCCCACTCCCAGGTTCCGGTGCGGGTGAGCACCTCGATGCGGTCGAGCCGGTCAGGCGTCGCGACCGCCGGCGGGACGGGTGAGGAGCCCGCGTCCGCGAGGACGGGCCGGCCGACACCCTTGCCCGCGGGCGTGGGCAGGTTGCCGGCGGGGCGGGCCATGGCGACGGTCGCCGCGTCCACGCTCGGGCCCCAGGCCGCGTCGTCCCACTCGGAGGTGCCCCGCCAGGTTTCGTCGCCGCCCACGGCGGTGTCCGGCCGATAGCCGGCGGTGACGTCGAAGAGCTCGTAGAGCGTGAGGCCGTCCGCCCAGCTGCCGCCGGGCGACGTGAGCGGCTGGCAGCGCAGCCGCAACCAGCGGGCGGACCCGTCGGGCGCGGTCCAGCGGACGTCGACCGGAGCCGCGCCGGGTACCAGGCCCGACAGGGGCAGCCGCGCCTCCGCGACCGCGTGACGCGCCCTGGCGCGCTCGGGCAGCCGGTCGCCGGATTCTGGATCGGCTATGGGGCGACGGAGCCCGGCGTCCAGGTCGGATCGGCGACGGGGATCCGGCGGGTCCGCTGGCAGCTGCCCGGTGAGCCGCTCGTCCGCGTGGTCGTCAGCGCCGTCAGCGCCGTCACCGACGCCGTCGGCCGCGCTCGGGTCCTCGGCGCCGGCGTCACCGCCCTCGTCCCGGCCCCCGGACCCGGCGCCGACGACGGCGGCCAGCGCGGCGTTGACCCAGACGACCCGGCCCTCGGTGTTCACCACCAGGAGCCCAGCCGAGACCGCGTCGGCCACCAGCCCAGTCACCGCGGCGACCAACGCACCTCCCGCRCAGCGTCTGCCGGCCGCGCGACCATCTGCGCTGGCCAGGCCCTCCGCTGGGCAGTCTAGCGGYAGTCGTCCGAGTACATTCCGTTAGGTCCGCTTGGCGGCGCGAAACGGTCACCCCACGTAGCCGCTTCAGGCCGCCATGCGCATCGTCCAAGATTCCCCTGGCAGGGGGATCTTGGGCGAAATGAGCTCAGTCGGAGCCGTGCTTGTGGATCTGCTCGGCGAGGTACTGGGCCGCGGTCACCTGGCGAATCAGCTCGAGCTGAGCCTCCAGCCAGTCGATGTGCTCCTCCTCCTCGTGGATGAGGTGCTCGAAGAGGACGGCGGTGCCGAAGTCGGACTTGCCGCGAGCCAGCGTCACACCCTTGCGGAGCGTCTCGACGTTCTCCAGCTCGCGGGCATAGTCGAGCTCGAGCATCTCGGGCACTGTCTCGCCCGTGCGCAGGGTGTGCAGCCGCTGCAGGTTGGGATGGCCATCGAGGTAGAGCACGCGATGGATGATCTTGTCGGCGTGCTTCATCTCGTCGATGGACTCGTCACGGTAGTGGTGCGCAAGCCCGTGGTAGCCCCAGTGTTCCTGGATCCGGTAGTGGAGCCAGTACTGGTTGATCGCGGTGAGCTCGTTGGTGAGCACCGCGTTCAGGATCTCGATCACCTCGTCGTCGCCACGGACCACGCAAGGCCTCCACTCATCACCGCACCACGGGAAGCGGCCGTCTCGACGACGCCGTGTAGGCGTCTTGTCGAGCGGCCAACCGGCGCGGGCGTCAGGCGGCCCGCGCCGTACCAGCGACCGGCTCACCGCCGCGATGACACAGCAAGAGTTCCGAGATCTCTTCGAGGCAGCCGCCGCATCCGGTGCCGGCGTCGCAGCGCTCGCCGATCTCGTCGGCATCGCGGGCACCCGCAATGATTACGCTGCGTAGCGTCCGGTCGGACACAGCAAAGCACGAGCAGACCAGCACCGCACCTCACCACGCGGGACGGGCCGGCGTGTTCCACCGCCGACCAGGCACTTCGGGTTCGTTGTCCGGGTTCCTCGCATTGGGATCAACCCTAAGCTAAGGCTTCCCTAACGAATACAGAGTGCCAGTTAGGCTCACCTAACGCAAGGCAGCCTAACCATCAGTCTCGCGCTGCGTACATCGTCACATCCCGCCCCGCCCGCCGCCCCGCGACGCCCTCCCGACCCTCCGGTGACGTTCCGACGCCGTCGCTACGCACGGCGACCAGCCCGGTAACGCGGACGGGCGGACGCCCCGAAGGATCGCCCGCCCGCTCGCCCGCCCGCCGCGAACCCGGCCGCCCTAGGCCGGGCTCAACGCCACGGCCGCGTCCGGCTCGTTCACCCGGAAGCTCAGGCTCTGCTCCAGGTAGAGCTCGACGACGTCCCCGCTGTGCCCGGCATAGCCGACGGAGAGGTCCATGCCGGACTCGACGACGAAGTCCCCGCCACGCTGGCTGAGCACCACGGCGCCGCGGATGCCCGGAGCGCGCACCACCGGCCCGTCCAGGATGTGGCGCAGGTGGTCGAGCAGCAGGTAGCCACCGTGCTCGGCGGTCTCGACGATGGCCGTGAAGCCGTCCGGCTCGATCGCGAGACCGTAGGAGCCGCCGATGCCGGCGTGGCGCAGCATCGCGACCGCCTTGGCGACGGTGCGCGGGTAGAGGTTGGTGTCGTCCGGCAACGACAGCGCCGTGTGCGAGCTCGCCTCGACGATGCCGACGATCCCGGCCTCCTGGTAGCCGTGGAAGATGAACGAGTTCTCGGTCGTCGCCATCGCCCGGGCGGCGTCCTCGAGGGCCGACAGGTCCACGTCGTCGGCGCCCCGGTCGATGTCCTCGAGCTCACGGCGGTCCAGGGTGAACGGGACCTTCAGCTCGACCAGCGGCTGCACCCGGCGCAGCCGGGCTCGCACCCCCTCCGACGGGGGTGTCCCGACCGGGGTGGCACGCCCGAGCGATGTCGCCGAGTACTCCCAGCCGTGCGGGCCGGAGAAGTCGACCAGCTTGCGGCCGGCGAGGTTGACCGTGAGCCTGGTCCGGGCCTCCTCGTCGACGACCTTCCATGCCTCGTCGGTCAGCGGCGCGTGCCCGCGGAGCAGGTGGTTCATTCGGACTTTCCCTTCAGGCCGCCGATGCCAAGTGAGTAGTCGACCCCCGCTGGCGAGGCCACGCCCGGCTCGGCCGGCGCCTCGGCGACGCCGTCCCGGTTCATGGCCCGCGCCTCGGCCTCCAGCACCGGGCCGTCCGCGAAGAGGTAGGTCCGTAGCTGCTGGTCGAGTACCGCGTCCTGGCGGCGCAGCCACTCGAGCGTCATCGCCGCGTGTTCCTTCTCCTCGTCCCTGTTGTGGGCGAGGATCTCGGCGAGCTCGGGATCGGTCGCCGCCGAGACCCGCTGGTCGTACCAGTCGACCGCCTCTAGTTCCTCCATCAACGACACGATTGCCCGGTGCCGGTCGACAAGATCTGGTGTGAGCTTGTCGGGCTGTTCGTGCAGCCCCATGCTCGAGTCCGCCATGGACGTGTACCTACCATGCCCAAGGCCGGTCCAATGACCACGGGCGACGATTTTCGCCCAATGCGGGAACTACGACAGAACCATCGTCCGACAATCATCCGGCTCAGGGCGGGACCGGCGCGGTCAGGGCCGTCAGGCGCTCGGATCGGGCGTGATCTCGACGCGGCGGTTGGCGGCGCGCCCTGCCGGGGTGGCGTTGTCGGCGGCCGGGTGGCTCTCGCCGAGGCCGACGGCGCGCAACCGGGCGGCCGGCACCCCCCTGCCGACCAGGTAGGCGACGGCGGCCTCGGCGCGGCGGACCGACAGCGCCTCGTTGTACGGCGCCGGGCCGGTGCTGTCGGCGTGTCCGGCGACCACCACCGGTAGCGCGCCCGCGCGCAGGACGATGGCGACCCCGTCGAGCGCCGCCAGGTCAGCCGGCGACAACGCGGCGCTGCCGCGCGCGAACGTGACCGGATGGCCGCTGGCCGCGGCCGCCAGCGCTGCCCTGGTCACCTCGTCACCCCCACCGGCGCCGCGAGCCCCGTCATCGCCCTCGTCCCCGCTCGGAGCCCCACCGGAGCCGTCAGAACCCTGGGTGGCGACGCGCGCGTCCGCGCCCAGCTGGGCCGAGCTGACACCGTCGACGCGAGCGGCCCGCAGCGCCGTCTGAGCGGCGGCGAGGCTCGGGAAGTCGCCGTGCAGGGTGACCGACGTCCCGGCGACGGTCACGGCGACCTGCGTCACGCCAACCCGGCGCACCGCCTCGCTCGCCCGCCGCCCCAGGTCCTTCTCGATCGGCCCGCGCCGCGCCGCGATCGCCAGCAACGCGAGCAGCAGCCAGACGACCAGCAGCGAGACGGCGAACGCGACCGGCCGAGGACGGCGCGGGCGCGCCACGGCGGGCAGGAACATGAACGGACTCCGAGCTGAGGACGCGGGCGAGCGCGGCTGCCGGGCACGCGTCGACGCGACCCTTTCCGGCATCACCGGGATGCCGGACATCAACCACGACAGCCGCAACTGTCGCACATCGACCCCGTGACCAGGCACGCGCCACTCCGGCACACCGCGACAGGTGGCACCCATGGGCACGAGGCCGGCCCGGGGAGCGGGCCACCGAGACCGTCGAGCAGGTCCTCGTCCTGAGGGCGGGCGGTCAGGTGGTAGGTCAGGTGAGGGTCGCGAGGCCCCCGCCGGCCGGGCGCGCCTGACCAGTGGGAAGGCCTTCGGCGGCCTCACCGGGTGGGCGCTGGCCGGGAGCGGCCGCGGCGGCCGACACGTCGGGCGCCGGGTCGGCGGCCGCCTCCGCGTCGACGGTGACCTCCGCTCCGGCGATGGCTTCGGCGTCGACGGCGGGCTGCTGCCCCACGACGGTCGGAGTGGGGACGGCCTCGAGCGGCGGCGCCGAGGGGCGGTGCGCGGCGAACCGGCGCGACGAGCGACGAGTGAGCGCCATCGCGGCCAACGCGGAGACGCCCAGCACGGCCCAGCCGGCGAACGCGTCGAGGATGTAGTGGTTCGCGGTGGCCATGACGACGAAGGCGGTGGCCGCCGGGTAGAGCGCGCCGAGCACCCGCAGCCACTTCCAGCGGGCGTTGCGCGCGATCAGGACCCCGCACCACAGCGCCCAGGCACAGTGCAGCGACGGCATCGCYGCGTACAGGTTGGCGACCTTGTCGAGGCCGTGCGGGGCGGCGCTCGCGCTGGCGCTCCACCAGCCCCAGTTGCTGTAGTAGGACATGGTGTCGATGTAGCCGGCGTTCGGCAGCAGCCGGGGCGGCGCCGTCGGGAACAGGAAGAACCCGACCAGGCAGAGGATCGTGGTGAAGGCCAGGGTCCAGCGGGCGCGCGAGTACTTACGCGGGTGACGCCGGTGCATCCAGAGGATGACGACCGGCGTGACGATGAAGTGCAGCGTCGCGTAGTAGTAGCAGCAGGTGATCGCGAGCGCGGGCACGGTCTGCAGCCAGTGGTTCAGCCCCAGCTCGATGTCCAGCCCGAGGTCGGCCTGCCAGCGCAGCAGCCGCTCACCGGTCCTCGTCGCCTGGTCGACGGAGCCGTCGGCGAAACCGCGGGTCCCGGTGTAGCAGTAGTACAGCGCGAGCAGGATCAGGATCTCGATCCACCACACCGGCCGGCCCGTCTCGGGGTCGCGCAGCCGCCGCCGCCACCGGTCGGCGCCGGTCCGGGCGGGGGTCTGGGCGTGGGCTTCCGCGGCCCCGCCGGGCGCCTCGCCCCGCGCGGCCACCGCCGTGGGCAGCTCGGAGGCCGGCCCGGTGGGCGCCCGGTCGCGTTCCGCACCCACGGCGCCGGGCCGCGCCTCCTCCGCCCGCTTCGCCGGGACACCCGTCCCGCCCTGGCCCATTGACATCCCTCTACTCAACCCGACGCCTCCGACACATGTGCCACCGGGCCCGCCTCGAAAGCCCGGACGGGCCGAACTTCACACAAGGCACGCGGGACATGGCAGAGGGCCTGGCCCGCCGTCCCACCCGGGTGGGACGGCGGGCCAGGCCCCCGTGACCGTGCCTGAACGTGGCCGACACCGAACTCCAGGTCAGGCTCCGGGATGGCCGGAGCCGGCGCTCGCGGGCGCGGCGACCGCGCCCGCGTCACCGGTCGCGCTGGCCGGCAGCGCGCTGCCGGCCACCCAGGTCGCCCACGGGATCGACCAGTCGTTGCCCAGCTGGTCGGTCTCCGGCGCCCGCCCGCTGTTGACAACATCGACGATGTCGCCGATCTGGCTGAAGTCGTAGAACCACTGCGCGTCCGCCGGAGCGGCGTTCACACAGCCGTGCGAGACGTTGACCCGGCCCTGGTCACCGACCGACCAGGGCGCCGAGTGGACGTACTGCCCGCCGCTGGTGATCTGGACGTTCCACTCGACCTCCTCGTAGTAGTAGTCGGGGTCGCCCAAGGGGATCCCGACCGTCGCCGAGTCCATGGTCACCTTCTGGGCCTTGCCGATGACGTTGTGCGGGCCGTCCATCGTCAACAGCGTCCGCTTGCCACCCTTGCCACCGCTGATCGCCATCGTGCGTACCAGCTGGCCGTCCTTGTAGACCTTCATGGTGTGCGCGGCGATGTCGACGTGGCTGATCTGCTGGGCGCCGATGGTGAACTCCATCACCCGGTCCTTCACGCCCACCAGCCCGTTGCCGGCCTCGAGCCCGGCGAGGTTCGCCTCGACGTGCACCTTGGTCCCGGAGGGGTAGTAGTCCTTCGGCCGCCAGCGCACCACCCGGTCGGAGGCCCAGCTCCACGAGCCCTCCAGCGGAGGACTGGTGACGACGGACAGGTGGCGCTGCACCGCGGCCCGATCGGCGGTCGGTCCGCTGAACGTCAGCACGATCGGCGTCCCCACGCCGACGGTCTGGCCGTCGACCGGCTCCCAGGACACCTTGAACGGCTTGGCCGGGACGCCGGTGGTGAAGGCCGTCTGGCTGGTCACCGTACCGGTGACGCCGCTGGTCGTGGTGGTCGAGGCCTTCACCTGGTACTGGCTGTCGGCGAACAGGCCCGCGGTGGAGGTCCAGGTCCGCCGGTCGGCCGAGTACTCGCCGGCCAGGGTGCCGGCGTCGGTCTTCTGCGAGACGCTCGCGGCGCGCGCGATCGTGACCTCGGCCAAGGGCGCGTTCGCGGTCACGACCACCTTGTCGGTGACCGCGACGCCGGACGCGCCGTCGGTCGGGGTGATCTTGATACTCGCGCTCGGCGGTGCCTTCGAGGTCGCCGCCGCGGGCGGCTCGCCCCCACCCCCGCCGGAGCAGGCCGTCAGCACGACCGCGAGCAGGGCTGCCACCAGCCCGAACAGCAGTTGATGGATATGCCTGCCGCGACGCGGGGCGAGCTGGGCCGCCCTACCGCCGCGTTCGCCCGCGGAGAAGACCATTACTTGCCTTCTTCCGATCTTCGGGACGGCCATTGGCGCGTCCACGCGATAACTCTGGCTCGGACGGTACCCAGTGGCGTGGCATCCGTCGCCCCGAGCAGGCGAAATACGGTTGTCACCCGGGCGACCATCACTATTCGTCGATGAAGCAAATACAGAGAGTCGCCCTCTCCGGGCAATGCTCACGAAGCCCTCCCACGCCACGTGGCCATCTGTGTCGGCCGTCTCCGGGCGCGCGAGAATTCATCATGAACGCGCCCTTCGGCCGGCCCCCCTGCCGCACCCCCGGAAGTCCGCGGGCCAAGCGCCGGCGTCCCCACGCCACCGGACGGAGCCAACATCCGTCGCCACACCGTGATCGCCGTCCCCACGGCCGACCACCGGACGCGCCCCCGGGCCGTCCCGCTCGCGGCGACCGGACCTCGGCTGGAGGAATGCCCACTTCCGTGAACGTTTCCCAACCCACGTCAATGCCAGCCGCGATGTGCGCCCGAACGACTCCCCCACGGCGTCGCCCGGCTACTCGGACGGATGCCCGAACCGCCACCAGAGTGCCTCACCAGAACCACCGGGGGCATAGCCAAATTCCCACCGTCCACCGGGCCGGAGAACAACATCCGCCTGTCACCGGCGCGCGCTCCACGGCCCGGTCGTCGACGGTCCTCCGCTGTCACGGAATTGGCCCCAAATAAATGCGCGACGTAGTCCAGCCTGCTCTCCGCGCATACCTGCCGCCCGCCGGCGGTCCGCGTCGGGCCTCGCGACGCACGCCGGTCGGCCACCGCCGGTCGGCCACCGCAGGTCAGCCGCCACCGCCGGCCGCGGGCAGGTCGGGAGATCGGGGAAACATCCGCCGAACGTCGCCGTCACCAGGCCCCGCACCTGACGGGGCGACGATGGCCATCCAGGCCAGACCGACCTCAGGAGGAGCCATGGCGATCGTGCTCGGACCGAACCAGTTCGGGAAGGCCGAGGTCCGGCTGGTGCACGTGGACCGGTCCACCCCGGTCCACCAGATCACCGACCTCAACGTGTCGTCGGCGCTGCGCGGGGACTTCGCCGACGCGCACCTGACCGGCGACAACGCGCACATCCTGACCACGGACGCGCAGAAGAACACGGTCTACGCGTTCGCCCGGGACGGGGTCGGCGAGATCGAGGAGTTCGCGCTGCGCCTCGGCCGGCACTTCACCGGCTCGTTCGACTGGGTGACCGGCGCCCGGGTCGAGATCGAGCAGTACGGCTGGGAGCGCATCCAGGTCGGCGGCGCCGGCCACGACCACGCGTTCAGCCGCGCCGGCTCCGAACGGCGCATGACCGTCGTCACCGTCGACGGCGACGACGCCCGCGTCGTGTCGGGCCTGGCCGGGCTCGTGGTGCTGAAGTCGACCGGGTCCGAGTTCTGGGGCTTCGCGCGGGACCGCTACACGACGCTCCCCGAGACCGACGACCGGATCCTGGCCACGGAGGTCACCGCCCGGTGGCGCCTCGTCGGCGTCGAGCACGATTACGGGAAGCTGTTCGCCAGCATTCGGACGATCCTGCTCGAGACGTTCGCGTCCGTGCACAGCCTGGCGCTGCAGCAGACGCTGTACAAGATGGGCGAGGAGGTGCTGACCGCGCACCCCGAGGTCGCCGAGATCCGGATGTCGATGCCGAACAAGCACCACTTCCTCGTCGACCTGGCGCCCTACGGCCTCGACAACCCGAACACGGTCTTCTACGCCGCCGACYGGCCGTACGGGAAGATCGAGGGCACCGTCCTGCGCGACGACGCCCCTGACGCCGGGCCCGCCTGGGAGAGCACCCCCGGCTTCTGCTGACCGGCTGGCGCCATCGGTGCCTGCCTGTTCGGTCGACCTATTCGGTCGACCAGCCGCCACGGTCCGGCCGCGCGCGGCGGGGGAACAGGGTGACCACGTCGCCGGGGGCGAGGCCCAGCCTGCTGGCCGCGTCGCCGTCGCGGACGGCGAACGCGGCCATCCCCGCCGAGTCGACGTACAGCACCAGCTCACCCGGCTCGACCGAGCCGAACGTCACCCCGACCGGCAGCACCAGCGGCGCGTTCTGGGTCGCCAGGCCGCGAACCTCGGCCCGCTGGCCGGGCACCAGGCCGACGTGGGCCAGCAGGTCACCGGTCGCGGCGAGCTGGACGTTGCCGAACCGGTCGACGAGCACGACCTCGGCCTCGAGTTTCGCCTCGGCCCGGTCCGCCCGGGTCTCCGGCTCGCTCACCCGCGCCAGCACCGGCGGCAGCCGGACGATCTCCGCCGGGGAGACCGGTTGCCCCAGCGCCGCCGGGGGTGTGCCGGTAGCGAGCTCGGCCGCCGCCGGCGCGAACACGTCCCGGCCGTGGAACGTCGCCGGCACCCCCGGCCGGGCGGCCAGCGCCACCGCCGCGGTGACTCCGCCGAGCACCGCCGCGGCCGGCGCCAGCAGCCCGTTATCGGGCCCGACGAGCATCCCGCCCGGCGTGACCAGCACGACGCCTCGCCGGCTGGTGCCGACACCCGGATCGACGACCGCGAGGTGGACGTTGACCGGCAGGTAGCGCACCGTCTGGGCGAGCACGGCCGCGCCCCGCCGGACGTCGCCGGGGTCGATCAGGTGGGTGATGTCGAGCGCGCTCACGCCGCGACGCAGCAGCACGCCGTGGCAGGCGGCGACGAACCCGTCGGCGAGCCCGTAGTCGGTCAGGAAGCTCACATGCGGCACAGGACCCATGCTCCCTCCCCGCCGGCCGCCGCTCGTCGCGGCCGCGCCGTTTTCCGGTGACCGCGTGGGAGCCGGCTAGATGGCGCCGTCGGCGCGCAGGTCCGCGAGCTGGTCGGGGGTGTAGCCCAGCTCGGCGAGGATCTTCTCGGTGTGCTCGCCGAGGGCGGGGATCGGCTCGAGCCGGGGTGGGGCGCCCGGGAACTCGACGACCGGGCGCAGCTGGCGCACCAGGCCGACGGGCGAGTCGATGTCCACCCAACGGTCGCGGGCGGCCAGCTGAGGGTGGGCGAGAACGTCGGCCATCTCGTTGACCCGGCCGTAGGCGATCCCGGCCGCGTCCAGGCCCGCCGTCACCGCCGCGGTGGGCAGCGCGCCGACGACCTCCGCGACGATCGCGTCGGTTCGTGCCCGATTGCGCACCCGTCCGCGGTTGGTGGCGAACTCGGGGTCGTCGGCCAGGTCGGGACGGCCGAGCAGGCCGGCGGCCAGGCGGGCCCATTCCCGGTCGTTCTGTACCCCGATGAGCACGCTGTCGCCGTCGGCGGTGGTGAACGCCTCGTAGGGGGCGATCGACGCATGACCGACGCCGGCCCTGGCCGGCGCGCGGCCCGTGTGCTCGGCGAACTGGACGGCATAGCCGTTCCATTCCGTGATCGCGTCCAGCATGGTGAGCGCGAGCGCCGCGCCCTCGCCGGTCCGTTCCCTGCGCAGCAGGGCCACGAGGATCGCCTGGGCGGCGTAGGTCCCGGCGGCGACGTCGGCGGCGGCGAAGCCCGCCTTCGCCATGTGCTCCGGCGTGCCGGTCACCGAGACCAGGCCTGACTCGGCCTGGATCAGCATGTCGTAGGCCCGCCGCCCGGCGTATGGGCCGGTAGGGCCGTAGCCGGAGAGGTCGACGGCGACCAGCCGCGGGTAGCGGGCGGTGAGGGTGGCGGCGTCGAGGCCGAGCCGGGCGGCGGCCCCGGGCGAGAGGTTCTGCGCGACGACGTCGGCGCCCGCGACCAGCCGCTCCAGCGCCGCCAGGCCGGAGGGGACCTTGACGTCGACGGCGAAGGACTCCTTCGACCGGTTCAGCCAGGAGAAGTGCGCGGACATCTCCCCGCGCACCGCGTCGTCGTAGGCACGGGCGAAGTCACCCGAACCCAGCCGTTCGATCTTGATGACTCGGGCACCGTACTCGGCCAGGTGACGGGTCGCGAACGGCAGCGCGACCGCGTGTTCCAGGCTGACGACGGTCATTCCCTGCAGCGGCAGCACGTCGGCAACCTTATGGCGCCGTCTGGCCCCGCGTCGGCCATTCGCATCCGGTGCGACCCATGTGACCTGCGCGGCCGCGGCCGTGCCCCGCTCACGATCTCCCACCGCGGTGGCGGCGGAGGTTGGTGAATGCGCGCGGGCAGGCGGACACTAGGGAGAAGCTGGGCAGGATGGGGGCGCCGAGCGGGGCTCGCTGTCCAGCGGGCGGACCGAACCGGACGATCCTGGGAGTAGACGTGCGGATGAGGCTGCGCCGCCAGCAGCCGGCGCTCATCACCTCGGCCGCCGACCCGCGCCACGTGGACATCGGCCGCCGGCAGAGCCAGTACCTGATGTGGATGGCTTTCCGCGTGCTCTGCTTCGTGCTCGCGGTTGTCCTCTTCCACGGATGGATCCGGTTCCTGGCCATCGTTGCCGCGCTGRTCATCCCGTGGGTGGCGGTCGTGGTCGCCAACGGCGGGCCGGCGCCGGCGCGGGGCCGCCCGGTCGGATTCGAGGCGGCCAGCCGTTCGGTCGACGGTGCGCCAGCGGCCCTCGAGTCCGCCGCCCACCCCGTCGTCGAGGGCGACCTCCAGGACGGCGGGAACCACCGCGGACCGGACGACGCGAGCGCGCGTCCTGGCTCAGCTCCCACGGGCCCACGCTCCGGGCCGGGGCCGTCCGCCGAGCCGGAACGCGAGGCCGGCTCGGGGCCGTTCCCCGCGCCCGGGCCGAAACCCGCCTGGTCGGTGCCGCCCGCGTCGAACCAGCCCACCGGCGACTCCCCGTACGGTGCCCCGGCGGCTCCGCCGCCCCGGCCGGCCACACCGGTGGATGTCGGCTTCTTCGGCCCGCGCCGCCCACCGCGACGCTGACCGGCCAGCCGAACGACCAGCCAGCCGAACGACCAGCCATCCGACGAACATGCGCGGCCCACTGGACGATCACTACTTATCTGTGGGGCAACGTTCATGTCGTAGCCGGCTAGTGGTATACGTCTGCGTTCCCTGCCCTGTCACCGTGGCCCTGTGCGCGTTGCGGTGGTCACCGAGTCCTTCCTGCCCCACGTGGACGGGGTCACGAACACGGTCTGCCGCGTGTTGGAGCACCTGGAGGCCGAGGGGCACCAGGCGCTCGTCGTGGCGCCGTCCCCCGGGGCCCGGGCCGCTGGCAAGGCGCCCCGGGTCTACGCGGGCGCCCCGGTGCTGCGGACGCCGTCCGCGCCGCTCCCGGGCTACCCGCAGTTCCGGTTCGCGACCCCGTGGCCGAGCCTCACCCCGGCGCTGCGCCGGTTCGCCCCCGACGTCGTCCACCTGGCGGCCCCCGCCGGACTCGGCGCGCAGGCGGCCTTCGCGGCCCACCGGCTCGGGGTGCCCAGCGTCGCCGTGTACCAGACCGACCTCGCCGGCTTCGCCCGCCGTTACGGCCTCGCGTCCCTGGACCGCTCGATCTGGCGGTGGCTCGCGGCCGTGCACCGGCTCGCCGCCCGCACCCTGGCGCCGTCCTGGGACGCGGTCGACGCGCTGGTCGGCGCCGGCGTCCAGCGTGTCGCCCGCTGGCGCCGGGGAGTCGACCTGGACCGGTTCAACCCGGACCACCGCGACGACGACCTGCGCGCCAGGCTCGCGCCCGACGGCGAGGTCCTCGTCGGCTACGTCGGCCGGCTCGCCAGGGAGAAGGGCGTCGAGCTGCTCGGCGCCGTGAGCGGCCTGCCGGGCACCCGGCTGGTGGTCGTCGGCGACGGACCGGAGCGGGCGCGCCTGGAGCGGCTGCTGCCCGGCGCGGCGTTCCTGGGCTTCCAGTCCGGCCAGGGGCTGTCGTCGGCGCTCGCGAGCCTGGACGTGTTCGTGCACACCGGCCAGTACGAGACGTTCTGCCAGGCGGCGCAGGAGGCGAAGGCCAGCGGCGTGCCGGTGGTCGGGCCCGCGGCCGGCGGGCTGCTCGACGTGGTCGAGCACGGCAGGACGGGGCTGCACTACCGGCCGGGTGACTCCGCGGCGCTGCGCGCCCAGGTCGCCACGCTCGTGATCGACGGTCCCGGCCGGGCCGCGATGGGCAACGAGGCTCGCGCCTCGGTGGCCGACTGCGGCTGGCGGGCGATCGGGGACGAACTGCTCGGCCACTACCGCGACGTGCTCGGCGCCAACATCAGCGCGAACCGGGACGGAGACGCCTGGCGCTGAGCACCCGCGACCCCGCCCGGCCGGGCACCACCGCCCGGCCGGCTGCTCATCACGCCCACGCCCGCGCTTGTCCTGACCCCGCGAGCCGACCCGACCTCCCTACTGGACCCGCCAACCAACCCTGAGCACCAGCCCAGGCGCGGCCGGACAGCCGCCGCCCCGAGCCGATGGAGAGTGGGCCGCATGAGGATCGCGCAGGTCGCCAACTTCGTGGCGCCGACGTCCGGGGGTATCCGCACGACGCTGCGTCACCTGGCCTCGGGCTACGTGGCCGCCGGCCACGAGGTGGTCAGGGTGCTGCCCGCGCGCCGCGACGGGGTGCGCCACGCCGATGGCGTCACCACGCTGATGGTGCGCTCGCCCCTGGTCCTCGGCACCAGCTACCGCATGATCACCGAGCCGTGGCGGGTGGCCGCGTTGCTCGACGAGGCGGCGCCGAACCGCCTCGAGGTACACGACCGCACCACGCTGCGCCGGCTCGGCCGATGGGCCCGCAAGCGCGACGTGCACTCGCTCGTCGTCTCCCACGAGCGGGTCGACCGGCTGCTCGGCGCGAAGACGCCGTGCTCGCTGCGCGGGGTGCTGCCGGTGCGCGCCGCCGCCGACGTCTCCAACCGCGGGCTGGCCGCCGGCTACGACACGGTGGTGACGACCACCGCCTGGGCGGCCGCCGAGTTCCGGCGCATCGGTGCCGACAACCTGCGGCAGGTGCCGCTGGGCGTCGACCTGGACCGGTTCGGCGCCCGGACCGCCGACCGGTCGCTGCGCCGGGCGTTCGCCCGCGACTCGGACGTGCTGCTCGTCTCGATCGGTCGGATGGACCCGGAGAAGCGGGTCGACATCGCCATCGACGCCCTCGCCGAGCTGGTCCGCCGCAAGATCCCGGCGCGGCTGGTGCTGGCCGGCGACGGCAACGGCCGCAAGGAGCTGGAACGCCGCGCCGCCGGCCTGYCGGTCGTGTTCCTGGGCTTCGTCGCGGACCGGGACCGCCTGTCCAGCCTGCTCGCCAGCGCCGACGTCGCGCTCGCGCCCGGGCCGGTCGAGACGTTCGGCCTCGCCGCGCTGGAGGCGATGGCCAGCGCGACGCCGGTGGTCGTCCACCACGGCAGCGCGCTGGCGGAGCTGGTCGACCCGCGCTGCGGCCGGGTGGCCGCCGGCTGCGGCTACGGCTTCGCCGACGCCGTCGAGGAGGTTCTCGCGCTGGATCCGGCCGACCGGCGGCTGGCCGCCCGCGCCCGTGCGGAGATGTTCCCCTGGTCGGCCACCGTCGACGGTTTCCTGTCCGTCCACGGTCTGCCGGCCCTGCCGCGCCGTGGCGCCCCGCTGTCGCTGCCCGCCGGGACGGCCGGCCTCAGCGGTCTCGGCGACGTCGGCGGCGGTCTCGGCACGGACGCCGGTGGCCACGCGTCCGCAGGCGGAGCCGACCTGCCTCGCGCCGCGTAACCGGCTCGCCGAGAATGGCTGACCGCCCGGGCGTGGCGGACCGAGAGGGCGGCCCACCTGCGCGAACCACGGCCTCTCGGGGCAGTTCTGCTCCCGTCGGGGTCACATCTCGGCGAGGAAGTGCCTACCGTAGGCGCGTGTGCCCCGCTCTTCTGCCCGCGCCACGGTCCGGCGTGCTCGCCGGCTGGGCGAACGCCTGGCTCGCCGGGCTCGTCGGCGCCGATGACGTCCTGACACACGTCCAGCGGACGCTCGGCCCCTGCCGGCACACGCTCGGCGACGAGCCGTTGCTGCTCGGCCTGGGCGCCCTGCGCTCGGCGCGCGCCGAGCGGTTCCGGCTGGTCCTGCCGGTCCCTGGCGACATCTCGGGACTGCCAGGCCCACCGGCGGTGAACGCCGACGCGCTGGCCGCCGGCGAGGCGGTGCTGGTCATCGGCCCGAGCCCGCCGCTGCTGCTGGTCCCGACGGTGGAGGTGCATGGCCCGGCGGTGGAGGGGGGGCTGGAGTCGGTCCACTGGCGGGTGCTGCCCGCGGCCCGGCTGCCGGCGCCGCCGACCCCGGTGCGTGCCGCGGAACGTGAGCTCGCCCAGGCGATCGCGGCGACGACGTCGGCGCTGCTGGACCTGGACGTCGCCAGCGCCCGCCCGGAGGTGCTCGCCCTGCTGCGCGATCGCGCCGAGGAGGACCCGGGTCCTGGGCTCGGCCCCGGATACCCGTCGGTCGCGCATGCCCTGCTCGCCCGCGCCGAGCGGCTGCGCGCCCTGCTCGACCTCGCCGCCCTGGACGACGGGGCCGCCGTCACCGCCGCCGAGATCACCCGCCGTTCCGAGGCGCTCCGCGGCCTGTCCGCCGCCGTCCGCCGTGCCTATGAGGCGGCCTACGACGCCTTCGACCCGGCGCACGCCGCCACCCCGCCCACCCGCTGACCGGATCGCTCCCCCCTCGACAACGGTCTTCCCGCTGGCGGCCGGTGAATCGGGACATATCAATATCAAAGGCGCCGACGGCGCCATCCTTGGCGATACGGTCTCGCCGCGCCGCCGCCTCGCTCGGCCAGCTCATTGCTTCTCAGGAAGGGCCGATCACCGTTCGGTGGCGTCAAAGAACGTCATCACCTTTCGAGCGGATAAAGCGGAGGCCCACCGGTGGGCGGCCGTTGGTGGTGGTCGAGCCAACGTTCTGACACCGTTCGGGTGATGACGCCTGGGCGCTTCCGGATTGCCGGTACTGTGACGGAACGAGTAGCTAACACGGCACGCGGCGTCGTTCATCTTGGAGGCGTCGTTCGTCCTGGGAAGGAACCCGCTCACAGGTGAGCCGGCAGGGCAACCCAGATCCCTCGAGCCCCGAAAGCGCCGAGGCCGGGCAGAACAGCGCCGATGCCACCCCTGGCTCGCCCGCCACCCCGCCTGTCACCCCGCCCGCCGAGTCCCTCGCCTCGGGGGTGCCCGCGCCGACAGGTCCACGGCACCGGGCCCGGCACCGGCGAGTCCCTCGCGTCGGGAAACGCGGTCGGACGTTCGGCCTGACGCAGCTGCTCGCCGTGCCGGCCATCGGCCTGCTGCTTCTTCTGGGCGGCGGGCACGACACCTCGGGGGACGGCGGCCCCGCGGGAGGGCCYGGCGGCTCGCGGACCGGGGCGAACGGTGTCGTCACACTGACGGCGAAGCCCTGGGACGGAACATCCGACACCGTCCCGTTCACCATCGCCGACACGACTCCTTCCAACGCGGCGCCGACCACGTTTCCGCTCCCGGTGGAGACCTCCCGGGCCGGGAACACAGGGCCCAGGACGACCTCCGGCACCAGCCGGCCACAGTCGACGAGCCCGACGACCAGCCGTGCCCCGACGCCAACCGCCAGCGCGCCCGCGCCGACGCCGAGCGCGACGTCGCCAGTGACGATCAGCGCCAGCCCCGGCCTCGTGCCGACCGTCACCGTCAGCGCCTCGCTCAGCCCGACCGCGAGCCCGACGACGAGCGCCAGCCCCACCGGCGGTGCCAGCCCGAGCGGCAGCCCCAGCACAAGCCCCACCACAAGCGCCAACCCCAGTACAAGCGCCAGCCCATCGGGCAGCGCGAGCCCGAGCCCGAGCGGGTCCACCACGCCGTTCCCCGTCGTGACGATCACCGCCGACCCGAACTGTCCGGCGATAGCCCTCGTGGCGTCCAGCTTCACCGCGACGATCAACCGGACCAGCGACCGGACCAGCGACCGGACCAGCCTGGACATCACCGGCACCTATACGGCGCCCAGCACCGCCTCGGCCGGCCAGACCACGATCCACACCGTCGCCAGCGCCTCGGCGACCAATGGCACCGCGCTCACCGAGTCGGACAGCACCGTCCCGACCCGGCCGGCCACCGCCCCGGCCCTGCTGGCCAGCGTCGACATGGGCCGGCTCCCCACCCCGATGCCGGGCGCACTCACGCTGACCCTGACGACGGCACCGACCGGGTGCTCACCGGTCACTCTGGCCACGATCGTCGTCGTCGGCATCACCGGGCCCGCCACCTCCGCGCCGCCCATCCCGTCGACCACTCCGTCACCGCCGTCCGGGTAGCCGGCGGCGGCACCGTTCCGGAGAAAGGCGGCGGGCGGTGCTCGGTCCGCGGCGTACACGCACCTGGTGCGGGTGATTGTCGGCGCCGGAGCTTGTCGGCGGCGGGGGCCTGCCTCCGGCGGCGGCTGCCGGCGGCGCGCCCGAGACGCGCCGCCGGCAGGCGGCGGCAAGCCGCATCCCCCGACGCCCCCCAGCACTTAAGGACTTTAGTCCCAAATGCATGGGCGGTCGAGTCCGGACGACCTCGGGATTTCCAGAGGAACCGTGCCCGAGGAACCGTGCCTGGATTGAGGAGGTGCCTTAGTTGAGGCGGGGGCAGAAGTGGCCGCCGGGACCGTCGGGGCGACCGCACAGGACGCAGGAGGGACGGCCCGCGGCGACGATGCTGCGGGCACGCTCGATGAACGCCCTGGTCTGCGGGATCGACAGGCCGACGCGCAGCGAGTCGAGGTCCTCCTCGCTGACGGGCGTCCCCAGCTGACCGGCCGAGAGCCCCGCCGCCTCGACGAACACCCGCCGGCCGTCCCACGAGACGGTCAGCTGACCGAGGTGGAAGTCCTCCTCGAACGGCGCCTCCAGCGGCGCCAGGTCCACCTCGATGTCGGCGGCGGCCGGCACGGCGATGCCCTGCTGCTGGCCGACCTGCCCGAGCAGCGCCGACAGGCCCTCGGTCAGCGCCGTCACCTCGGCCTTCTCCAGCCCGATGGTGATCAGTTGCCCGGCGGACGCCGCCTGGAGGTAGAACGAACGCTCGCCCGGCTGCCCGACGGTTCCGACCACGAACCGCTCCGGCGGGTCGAACACGTATCGCTGCATGCCTTGCGCACTCTCCGTCAGACGATCAGGAATACCCGGCCCGGAATACCCGCCCACGGCCGGACGATGCGTGACCAGGGATCCGGGTCAGAGGATCCGGTCAGGTGGCGCCAGTCCGCGGCGCGCTAGCCGGCCGGCGGACCTTTCCCCAGTATCCCCGCGCCCTGGGTATCCCGGCCATCGTCGGGGTACCGGCCGGTGCCGCGGGCGTCGTCGGAGGTACCGGCCGCCGCCGGCCGGCGGTCCTGGGCGGAGGCCGAGGAACAGCACTCCGTCGGGCAGACGTCAGGTGACGGACCGAGGGCGCTCAGCGCCCGTCGTGGCACGCCCGGGTCCCGCCGCTCCCGGAGCAGCTCGACGATCATCTGGACGAACCGCGGGTCCGACCCGACAGTACCGGCCCGCACCGCGGTGAGCCCGAGCTTTTTCGCCTGGTCCAGCGCCACCCGGTCCAGGTCCTGGATGACCTCCATGTGGTCGCTGACGAATCCGATCGGCACGATCACGACGGTTCGCACACCATCGGCCGCGAGCTCCGCCAGCCGGGTGCCGACGTCCGGCTCCAGCCAGGGCACCCGAGGGGAACCGCTGCGGCTGCAGTAGGCGACGTCCCAGGGATGCTCCTGGCCGCGCCGCTCGGCGAGGCCCCGGGCGACGATCTCGCTCGACGCCCTCAGCTGGCGTTCGTAGGCGCCGCCGGTCGGCCCGCTCTCGATCGCCTGCCAGCGCGGCACGGAGTGCGCGACGAACACCAGGTGCGCGCCGTCGCGACGGCCGGCCGGCAGCGCGTCGACGGCGGCCGCGACCCGGTCGACCATCGGGCCGACGAACCCGGGGTGGTCGAAGAAGACCCGCAGCTTGATCAGCTCGAGGCCGCCGTCCGCCTCGCTCCCGTCCGCCTCGCCGTTGTCGCCGGCGCACTGGCCGCCGGCGGAAACCTCGGTGAGCGCGTCGGCGAGATTCTCCCGGTACTGGCGGCAGCCGGAGTAGGTCGCGAAGACCGACGGGATGAAGCACGCGGCCCGCCGGACCCCGTCCGCGCGCATCTCGGCCAGTGCGTCGCGCAGGTACGGGCGCCAGTTGCGGTTGCCCCAGTAGACAGGCAACGGCGCGAGCTCGGCGCGCAGCGCCGCCAGCAGCTCCCGGCTCTGGTCGTTGATCGGGCTACGCCCGCCGAGGCTCTGGTAGTGCTCGGCGACCTCGGCGAGCCGTTCCTCGGGCACCCCCCGGCCGCGCGTCACGTTGCGCAGGAACGGGACGACGTCCGCGGGCCCCTCCGGACCGCCGAAGGTGACCAGCAGCAGCGCGTCCTGGTCCACCCCGGAAGTCTGGCGCATCAGCCCATTCTCCCCCTCCCGCCGCCAGAGAAACGGCGGGCGGTGGGTCCTCGTCGGCCAGGACGGCGCGACAGTTGCCCGTGGGTAGCCCGCCGACGCGCCACGGCACGAGGCCTCCCGCCGGGCGGCGGGCGAGCCTGGCTCCCGCGCCGACCGTCAGTGACCCATGCCGACGCCGCCGTCGACCGGCAGGACGGCGCCGGTGATGTAGCCGGCGCGCTCCGAGGCGAGGAAGGCCACCGCCGCCGCGACCTCCTCCGGCTCGCCCATCCGCTTGCCGGGGACGCTGCCGACGAGCAGCTCACGCTGGGCGTCGGTGAGCGCGTCGGTCATGTCGGTGCGGATCGGGCCGGGAGCGACGACGTTGGCGGTGATGTTGCGGGGCGCGAGCTCGCGGGCGAGCGAGCGGGCGAAGCCGACGAGACCCGCCTTGGACGCGGCGTAGTTCGACTGGCCAGGCTGGCCTGACAGGCCCACGACCGAGGAGATGAACACCAGCCTGCCGTAGCGCCGCCGGAGCATGCCGCGGGCGGCGCGCTTGGCGACCCGGTAGGCGCCCAGCAGGTTCGTGTCGACGACGTCGCGGAACGCGTCCTCGGACATCGTGAGCAGCAGCGTGTCCTTGACGATGCCGGCATTGGACACAACGATGTCGATCGGCCCGAGCTCGGCCTCGACCTCGGCGAACGCCTTCTCCACCGACTCGACGCTCGTGACGTCGAGCCGGACGCCGAACATGCCCTCCGGCGCCTCCCCGCCGCGGCTGGCGACCGCGACCCGCTGCCCGTCCGCCACCAGGGCCGCGGCGCAGGCGGCGCCGATCCCCCGGTTGCCGCCGGTGACCAGCGCGACCCGACCCTGACCCTCGTTCTCGACCATGGGGCGGATCGTAGCCGCCCACCGGGCTGCCTGGCGCCACCGCGCCAGCCTGTCGGCCGCCGTGCGCCCGATCCCCGCGGTCGCCCGGCGAGCCGCGACGGGGACGATAGGTCCGTGCGGGTGACGATCAGGGTGCAACCGGGAGCCGGCCGGACGGCGGTCGGCGGGCAGGCCGCCACTCCGGGCGGTGAGCCGAACCTGATGGTCCGGGTCGCGGCCAGGGCTGTCGACGGGAAGGCCACCGAGGCGGCGCTGCGGGCGCTCGCGGACGCGCTCGGCCTGCGCCGCCGTGACGTCGCTCTCGTCCGCGGCGCGACCAGCCGAACCAAGATCGTCGAGATCGACGCCCCGGCCGCCGACGAACCCGCTCTGCGCGCCCGCCTCGCCGCTCTCCGCCAGTCCCCCTGACCACGGCGGCGGCCTGGGCCAGCGGGGGGCGGCCGACGCGGGCGGGCCGCTGGCCAGTGGATGGCTTCGGCTGGCTGGCCGGGGCCGGGCGGCGAGCACCGACCCCGTACGGGGTGGTGAGATGGATGGCGGACCAGGCGACATCCGACGGGACGCGAACCACCAGGACAACGCGGTGCCAGTGCCACGCGTCCGGACTGGGGTGAGCGGGCCTCCGGTCTCCGGGGGTGCACCCGCTCAGCGAGGTTCAGGGCTCCTGCCGGGAGGACTTCGGTTCCCCGGCCCGACCGCCGTTTCGACGGCACTCCGACGACCAGTTGTAGATCGTTAATCGGTTGGGGGCCGGTGGTGTACAGGCCGGGGATACGCCACGTGGAATACCGGCCGCGGGAGCGTTCCTACGAGTCGCCCGAGCGGCCGGACCACTCACCAGGGCAGGGGCAGCGGCTCACGGCCGCCGGCCTGCCAGCGGACGAGGCGGCCGTCGCGGACCGGCCGGGCGGCGAGGCCACGGACCGGAGCGTCGCCTCCGACTCGGGCGACGCGGCTCGGGAGGTGTACTCACCGGCCCAGGTCCCGATGCCGGCCCGCCCACGACGCCCACCACCCCGGCCATCCCGGCCACCCCGGCCGCACGAGAACCGCGCCGCTGACGCCCAGGGCGGCCTGGCTGCCCCCTGGCAGCAGCCGATCCGCCCGGATCGGMAGCCCGCCGGTCCGGAACCGTCGCCGTCGCGGGCGCCGGAGGGGCGACCACGGCCGTGGAACGGTTCGGCGGAAGCCGGCGCCGCGCTGGGACCGCCCGTGCCGCTCCCACCCCCAGCCCCGCCGTCGGCGCGGTCGCTGGAGCCGGGAGCGATCGTGCCCGGTCCGCCAGGCGGCGTGCTCGACCTCGCCGCGCTCGCCGAGATCGAGGACCGGCTGCGCGCGATCGCCACCGAGAGCGTCGAGGTCGCGACGCGCCGCGGCGAGATGAGCCAGCAGGTGGCCGACCAGCGTCGCTCGCTGACGTCCGCCGCGTCGTCCGTCGCCACCGTGCTCTGGTTCGACTCGCTGCGCACCGAGGACCGGGTCAGCGTCACCCCGCACGCCGTGCCGCTGCTGGCGGCCGTCCACGAGGTCCTGGAGGCCGCCCGCCCGGCCGACGCCCCGGGACCGACGCCGACGGTCCGGCGGGAAATCCAGGCCTCGCCGATGCCGTGGGAGCTGCGGGGCAGGAGACTGTCCCTGCCCACGGGACGGTCGGCCCGGGCGCTGCGGGCCACCGGAGCCGGCACGGTCGGGCCGAGCGGGACGGTCTGGGGAGCGCTCGCGCGCCGGCTCGCCGGTGCCCGCTTCGACCACGTCCCCGGCGGCCGGACGGTCTGCATCCTGCGGTACCCGGAGCTGCGCGACGCCGCCGTCTGGGAGGCCGTCGCCGACGAGCGCACGCCCTACCTCGGCGAGCTGCTCTGGGTGGTGCTGGTCACCGGCGCCGCCGTGGGTGCCCAGTCCGAGGGCGCCGAGCGCGCGGGCCTGTCCGGCCCGGCCGGCCCGGACCGCGCGGCGCGGATGTTCGAGGCCGCGGGCTGGCAGGTGCTCACCCTGCGGTATGGACGCCGGCTGGCCGGGCTGTTCCGCCGCCCCGGGGGGCAGGCGTTTCGCGGCCGGCTCGCCGGGATGAGCCAGGACGAGTACCACGAGCTGCTCGTCACCCGCGGGCCGGAGCTGCGCCGGCGCCTGGCGGGGCCGGGCGCCGGCGGGGTCGGCATCGCCGGGCTGGTCGACAGCCTCACGGACGACGAGATCCACACCGCCCTGCGCGACCTCGGTGGCCATGACCTCGCGCTGCTGATCGACGCCTTGGACGAGGTGGACGCCGACCGGCCCACCGTGCTGTTCGCGCACGCGCACGACGCCTGGACCCGTGACCCGGGCGTCCGCGAGGTGTCCGCCAGCGGTTCGGGCGCCGGGGCACGCGGCACCGGCGTCATGTCCATCCGCCCGATGAACGCGGGGGCGGTGGTCGTGCCGACGGCCAGGAGCTCGGCCGTGACGGTCGCGGGCGAGCCCGTCCCGCCCGCCGGCTCGCGTGGCGGCCGGCTGGCCACCCATGTCGCCTCATACCTGGACCAGGCACCGCCGCCCGCGCCGGACCCGCCGGCCCTGCCCGCCGACCTGGACCCGGCCGACGGCCTGGAGGCCAACGGGACGACGGCGGGGCTTTCGTCCACTCAGGCGGCCTTCGGCGACCTGCTACGTAGCTTCGCCTGGCTCGCGCCCCGGGCGGCCAGCGCCGTCGTCACGATCTCGACCAGGGACGCCGACACCGTCGTCGCCGGCTGGCTCGCCCCAGCCCCGTCCCGGTCCACCGCCGGCCATCGGCCAGACGGCCCGACCAACCCGAACGGTCCGTCCAATCCAGACGGCCCAGACGGCCCAGACGGCCGTGATGGTTCCGGACAGCCGCCCGATGCCGGTCTGGCGGCGGCCGACCCGACCGAGCCACCGACGATCTCGGCGGGCGGGCGGCGCCACGTCGCCGGAGCGCTCTCGCCGGGCGCGTTCACCGGGGTACTGGGCAACCTCGCCGTGGCGTGGAACCGGCAGGGCCTGCCGTTGCTGCCGATCGGCGTGACCGACGAACTCACCGCCGGCCGGGTCGTCCCGGCCTGGGCGGCGGCCTGCGCCGCGGACGGCCGGTCGGTGCTGGCGGTCGCCGACACCGGCGCCGACAGGCGCTTCGCCGGCCTCGCGGCCACGCTGTCCGCAACCGGCGCGACCGGCGCGGGCGAGGTGACCCGCTACGAGCCGGCGTTTGCCCAGGATCTGGCCTGGTGCCTGCTGGCCGCGCTCGGCCGGCTCGGCCGGGCCGACGGTTCGTCGAGCCTGCTGCGCCTGTCGGCCCGGCCCGTCGACCAACGGCTCGGCGCCGTCCCGCCGGCCGCGCCCGACCGGGCCCGCCGGCGGGCCGCCGTCCTCGGCGGCGGCTACCGGCTGCGCGACGGCGGCCGCAGACCGGTGGTCACCCTGGTCGGGATGGGCGCCGTCCTGCCCGAGGTGCTGGTCGCGGCGGACCAGCTGGAGGCCGAGCTCGGCGCGGGCGTGGGCGTGGCCGTCGCGACGTCGGCGGACCTGCTGTTCGACGCCCTGCGCGCCCGCGACGCCCACCCCCGCCCCGCCGACGACGATGCCCCCGGCGGCCGCCCGCTCGGCGTCCTGGACGAGATGTTCCCGGCGTGGGCTCGCGCCCCACTGGTCACCGTGGTCGACGGGGACCCCCGCCAGCTCGGCTTCCTGGCCGGGGTCCACGGCGACCGGCTGGCCGCGGTCGGGCCGACCGTCACCACGGGCCCGGGCGCGCCCGAGGCGCCGGTCGAGGTCGCCGCCATCGTCGAAACGGCCCGTCGGTTGCTCGCGGCCGCCGGCGGCGGCTAGCGGTCGCGCAGGGAGAGGGCCTCGCGGCCGGCGGCCTGGGCGCCGGCCGCGTCGCCGCCGGCGGCGCGGACGCGGGCGACCTGCTCGAGCGCCCACACCAGGTCGCGCAGGATCTCGGGGCGGTCACCGACGATCTGGTGACGGCGCCGCTCGACGCCCAGCGCCTCCTCGAAGCCCTCGATCGCCGCGGGCAGGTCGCCGAGGGCCTCCTTGGCGCCCGCGACCTTGTCGAGCCCGACGGACAGGTCGCGCAGCACGGTCGGGTGCTCGCCGTACTCGGTGCGCAGCCAGCGCACCAGCGCCAGCGACTCGGCGAAGGACTCGAGCGCGCCGGCGACGTCGCCCTGGTCGTAGCGCATGTTGCCGACCAGGCTCAGCGAGTGGAAGAGGGCCCGCGGCACGGTCGGGTCGATGTCGGTGCCACCGGCCACGGCGAGCGCCCGGCGGGCCGTCGTCACGCCCTCGGCGTAGCGGGCCAGCGCGCCGGCGGCATCGCCGCGCAGCCGCAGCATGTCGCCGACGTCGAGCAGGCCGCGGGAGATGTCACGCAGCAGCGGGGCGACGTCGCCGTAGACGGAGAGCAGCCCGCGGCGCACCTCGAGGGCCTCGGTGTAGGCGTCCAGCGCCGCGGTGGTGTCGCCCTGCTGCTGACGCAGGTCGCCGATCTTCTCCAGGGTGTTCGCGAGCCGCTGGCGGGCCTGCGGCGCCGGGGACCCGCCGTCGGCGAGCAGCCGGTGCGCCAGCGCCAGGCACTCGGTCTGGATGTCCAGCGCGCCGACCAGGTCACCGAGGGCGGCCCGCGCGGCACCGGCGCGCTCCAGGCTGACGCCGAGGCGGTGCTCCGACTCGGGGCTGCGGTCGGCCGTCGCCAGGTGCCGGTTGATCCGCAGCGCTTCCTCGTAGTTCTCCTGGGCGGGCGCCGCCCGGCCGTGGTCGAGCAGCGCGTCGCCGTGCTCGATGAGCACGGCCGCCAGATGCCCTAGGTCGGCGACTCCGCTGGTGGCCGAGGCGACCCGCTCCCTGCTGACCGAGACCAACGCGTCCAGGGCCGTGAGCAGGGTGTCGAGGTCACCACGCTCCCTGGCCAGCTTGGCCAGCCGTTCGAGGTTCTGCGGGGTCAGCTGCTGTCCGGTGGCCGCGACCTGACCTGCGTGGTCGTCCATATCCGGAAGAGTAGTAGTAGCCGGGATCGATCACACTGGCGCTTGGGAGTCCGGTTCTGACGAGTTACTGACGTATTGACGCCCCGCGACGACTGTGTCGCGGGACGTCACCCGCTATGTTCGCACCGGCTCAGCCCGGCCACCGCTCATCGGCCACGTTGCTGGAGCGGACCTAACCGAAGAAATGGCCGGGCGGGTAGGYGCGGTCGGTGCGGGAGCGGGGCGTGCCGCGCAGCGCGTCGGTGAGCGTGCGGGCCGTGTTGACCAGCGGGACGTGGCTGAACGCCTGTGGGAAGTTACCGGTCATCCGGCCCAGGCGCGGGTCGTACTCCTCGGCGAGCAGCCCCACGTCGTTGCGCAGCGCGAGCAGCCGCTCGAACAGTTCCTGGGCCTCGCGGACCCGGCCGGACAGGGCGTAGTTGTCCGCCAGCCAGAACGTGCAGGCCAGGAACGCGCCCTCGCCGGCGGGCAGGCCGTCGACGGCGCCGTCCTCGGCGGTCGGGTACCGGTTGACGAAGCCGTCCTCGAGCAGCTCGCGCTCGATCGCGGCGACCGTGCCGACGACGCGCGGGTCCGTCGCCGGCAGGAAGCCGACCAGCGGCATGTACAGCAGCGCGGCGTCGAGTTCCTTCGAGCCGTAGAACTGGGTGAAGGTGCCGCGGTCGGCGTCGAAGCCACGGCCGCAGACCTCGCGGTGGATCTCGTCGCGCAGCGCCGTCCAGCGCTCCACCGGCCCCGGCAGCCCCGACTCGACGATGCCCTTCACGGCGCGGTCGGCGGCGACCCAGGCCATGACCTTGGAATGGGTGAAGTGCCGGCGCGGGCCGCGGACCTCCCAGATGCCCTCGTCCGGCTTGCGCCAGCCGGTCTCGAGGAAGTCCATCAGCTTGGCCTGCAGCGGCCAGGAGTCGTCCCGGCCGTCGACCTGGGTGGCCATCCTGGCGACGTGCAGGGCGTCGAGCACCTCGCCGTACACATCGAGCTGGAACTGGTCGACGGCGGCGTTGCCGACCCGCACCGGCGCGGAGTTCTCGTAGCCGGACAGCCAGGAGACCTCGTACTCGGGCAGCCGGCGCTCCCCCGCCACCCCGTACATGATCTGGACACGGGACGGGTCGCCGGCGACCGCGCGCAGCAGCCACTCGCGCCAGGCCAGTGCCTCGCTGGTGAATCCGGCGTCGAGCAGGGCCAGCAGGGTGATCGTCGCGTCACGCAGCCAGCAGTAGCGGTAGTCCCAGTTGCGGACGCCGCCGATGTGCTCGGGCAGCGAGGTGGTGACCGCGGCGACGATGCCGCCGGTCGGAGCGAACGTGAGCGCCTTCAGGGTGATCAGCGAGCGGCGCACGGCGGACTGGTAGAGGCCGTCGTAGGTGCAGCCGGCCATCCAGTCGGTCCACCAGGCCTCGGTCTGGGCGATCAGCTGGCGGACGGCGAGCGCCGGCGGCGTCGGCTGGTGCGACGGGTACCAGGTCAGCGAGAACGGGACGGACTGGCCGGCCGACACCTCGAACTCGGCGAAGGTCGCGAGGTCGTGGCCCTCCATCGGCGCGGTGGTGCGCAGCGTGACCGCGTCCGGCCCGGCGGTCGCGGTCATGGTGTGCTCGTCGCGGCGGCGCACCCACGGGACGATCGAGCCGTAGTCGAACCGGATCCGGGTCTCGCTGCGCATCCGTACCCTGCCGGTCAGTCCCTCCACCAGCCGCAGCACGGCGTGCGTGCCGGCGCGGGGAAGCATCGCGTCGGTGATCCGGACGGTCCCGGTGGCGGTGGTCATGTCCGTCTCGAGGACCAGGGTGTCGCCGCGGTAGCGGCGGGTCACGCCCACGACCGGCTCGACCGGCGAGATCTTCCAGTGCCCGGCGTTCTCGTCCCCGAGCAGCGCGGCAAAGCACGCCGGCGAGTCGATCCGGGGCAGGCACAGCCAGTCGATCGAACCGTCTCGGGAGACGAGCGCCGCCGAGTGCGTGTCGCCGATCAGCGCGTAGTCCTCGATGAGGGATGCCACTACTGCTCCTAGCGCGATGTGCGGCATCGCCCGGGGCCCGGCGCAACGCGGACGACGAACGCGCGCTTGCACCGGGCGGGCTCCGCCGGGGTGTTCAGGAGGTTCTGGTGCCGCGCGGCGATGGGCGGCGTCAGGAGGCCGCTGTGGGCCTCACAAGGCGGTACAGATTACGAGCCCGACCTGCGGGCTAGGTTGGGGGTATGGCCCAACCGAGTAGTCCTCGCGTGGGCCGGACCAGATTTGATGTCCCAACCCGACAGGGATTCCTCGACGTGACCGCAAGCCCCCCAGCACCGGAGCCGGTTCCCGGAACGGCCCCCTCGCCGGTTTCCGAAGCTCCAACGGCCCTACAGATTGCACCATCCCCGGACCCACTGGCGTGGCCGGATCACCAATCCGACAGCACGGGGCCCTCGACGGCCGGCGGCACGTCGCCGACGAACGCCGCGGTCGCCAGTGCCGCGCCAGTGCCACGGCCACGGCCACCGAAGCCGTCGGCGTGGGTGAGCACGCGGCGTTACCTGCTCGACCGGCGCCGACGGCCCGCGGTCGTGCTCGGGCTGATCGCGCTGGTCGGGATCGTGGTGTTCGGGGTGTACGCGGTCGTCGACGGGCCCCCGCCGACCGTCGAGGCGGTCGTCGTCTTCAAGGCGGAGACGACCGACGCGCAGAAGGAGGCGGTCCGCGCCGCCTGCCCGACCGTCGGCGGCGCCATCCAGGAGCCACGGGACGACAACAACCTCGCGTCCACCCGCGCCTATCCGCTGCGCTACAACCTCACCACGGCGTCCAGCTCCGACCGGGCCAAGCTGTTCGAGTGCGTCCAGGCCCAGGCCGGAGTCATCGGCATCACCACCGAGACCCAGGGCCAATAGCGCAGGGTTAGTGACACAGCGCCAGCAGGGCGGCCACCGTGTCAGCGGTCGGCTGGGCGGGAGGCAGCGGGAGCGGGCTCGTCGTGCGCGCCGTGCGCGCCGTCGGCGGGGGTGTCCTCGGCGGCGTCGCGGCGAGCTTCCAGTACCTCGGCCGGGGTGGGCTGGCCCGACTCGCGGGCCTGCTTGGCCTGCCAGAGGCTGACGATGATCGTGGCCAGCACGGCCAGGCCGCCGAAGATCACGCTGCCACCGCTCCAGGCCGACGAGCCAGGCAGGTCGTCGTAGATGATCCAGAGGATGCCGGCGGCCACCATCGCGATCCCGAACAGGATCGAGCCGGCCGTCGACCAGACCCGCGACGCCGCGAGGTCGGCCAGGTCGGCGGCCTTCTGCCGGGCGGACTCGAAGCGGGTCCGCGCCCAGTCGTACTCCAGGCCGAGGATGAAGAAGCCGAGCGCGACGACGAGGAAACCCGGCCCCGGCAGCACGAGCATCGCCGCGCCAAGACCGAGGACGGCGACACCGAACACTGTCAGTGCGATCCGCCGTAGCAGGCGGGCTGGCGACCTGAGCACGACTGGTGGCTCCCTCCTGCTTTCGACGCGTCCTTCCCCCGACGCCCTGACCTCATACTGCCTGGTAGAAGTTGGCCCGCGGCGCATTCGTGACCGCGGTCGCCGTCGCCTTCCCGACTCGTCCAGCCCAGGYGGGGTCGGCCGGAGTGGGGGGATCGCTCCCGGYGCGGGCCGGTTGAGCCAGGCAGGGACCAGTTAGTGTGGCCGTGGGCGACCCAATAACTTGGCCGCCTGGCTACCGGCCTCGGCCGGCGCGGGAGCGGGGGTCGTCAGCGGACGCCGAGCCGGCAGCCGTCGATCTCGCGGCTCTGACCGACGACAGGCGACGAAAGGCCCCTATCGTGGACATCGAGGAGACCGCGCTTCCCGGGATCGGGCTGCGGCACGAGTTCAACACCCGTGGCGGGCGGCGGGTCGGCGTCGTGTCGCGGCACAAGGGGCGGCGCGACCTGGTGATCTACGACGCCGACGACCCGGACTCGGTCGCCGAGTCACTCACGCTCACCGCCGAGGAGAGCGACGCGCTGTCGGAGCTGCTCGGCGCGCCGCACATCGTGGAGAAGCTCGCCGACCTGAGCAAGGTGTTCGCGGGCCTGGTCGGCGAACAGATCAAAATCGCGCCGGAGTCGCCGTACGCCGGCGGGCTGCTGGGCGACACCCAGGCTCGTACCCGCACCGGCGCCTCGATCGTGGCCGTCGTGCGTGACCATGAGGTGCTCGCCTCGCCCCGGCCGGACTTCCGGTTCGAGCCGGACGACGTCGTCGTGGTCGTCGGGACGCCGGACAACACCGCCGCCGTCGCCGAGCTGTTCCGCACTGGTTGACGGCGGGACAACGGTATGGAACACACCGCTTCGATTTTCATCGAGCTGGGCGGGGTCCTGTTCTGCCTCGGCGTCATCGGGCACCTCGCCAGCATGGTCGGGATCTCCCCGATCCCCTTCTACCTCGTCGCCGGGCTCGCCTTCGGCAAGGGCGGGCTGCTGCCGCTGGTCGCCAGCGAGGAGTTCATCAAGACCGGCGCCGAGATCGGCGTGGTCCTGCTCCTGCTCACCCTCGGCCTGGAGTACACCGCCGACGAGCTGATCCACGGACTGCGCAGACAGGCCCCGGCGGGCGCCGTCGACCTCCTGCTCAACGCCATGCCCGGCGTCGCCGCGGCCTTCCTGCTCGGCTGGGGCGGTACCGCCGCGGTGGTGATGGGCGGCGTCACCGCGATCTCCTCGTCCGGGATCATCGCGAAGGTCCTCGGCGACCTCGGCCGGCTCGGCAACCGGGAGACCCCGGTGGTGCTGTCGGTCCTGGTGATCGAGGACCTGGCGATGGCCGTCTACCTGCCGATCGTCACCGCGCTGCTCGCCCACCAGACGATCGCGCGCGGCTCACTCACGCTCGCCATCGCGCTCGGCACCCTGGTCGCGGTGCTGTTCGTCGCGCTGCGCCACAGCTCCAAGGTCACCCGGCTCGTGTTCAACCCCAAGGCCGAGCGCAACGACGAGATCATCCTGCTGCGCGCGCTCGGGCTCGCGCTGCTGGTCGCGGGCGTCGCCCAGCGGCTGCAGGTGTCGGCCGCGGTGGGCGCCTTCCTCGTCGGCATCGCGCTGTCCGGGCCGGTGGCGGAGGGGGCCCGCGAGGTGCTGACCMCGCTACGCGACCTGTTCGCCGCCGTGTTCTTCGTGTTCTTCGGCCTGCACACCGACCCGGCCGAGATCCCGCCGGTGCTGGGGGTGGCGGCGCTGCTCGCCGTCGCCGGGGTGGCGACGAAGGTGGCGACGGGCTGGTGGGCGGCGCGCAGGGCCGGGGTGGCGACGCTGGGCCGGTTCCGCGCGGGCGCCGCGCTGGTGGCCCGCGGCGAGTTCTCGATCGTCATCGCCGGGCTCGCGGTCTCGGCCGGGGTCAGCCCGCGGCTCGGGCCGCTCGCCGCCAGCTACGTGCTGCTGATGGCGGTGGTGGGCCCGCTCGCCGCCCGGTTCGTCGAGCCGATCACCCGGGCCGGCCTGCGCCGCCTGAACCGCAAGCCCGCCACCGCCGCCACCGGCGGCCCTCCGTTGTGACATTGGTTCGCTCCGTGCGGGCACGGCATTCCGGCGACCTCCGCTGCGGCCCAACCCCTTCGCTTCGCTCGGGGCCGGGCCTCCGCGGAGGCGCGCCTCCGCGCCGCACGGTCGCCTGCCGCTGAGCGCGTCCGGGGGTCGGTCACGCGACGCGCCGGCCACTGCACCACCGGATGTGTCACCCGCGTGGGCCGCTTTGGCAGGATGCCAACCATGAGCGGACTTCTCGAAGGCAAGCGGGTTCTCGTCACCGGCGTGCTGACCGACGCGTCGATCGCGTTCGCGGTCGCCCGGATCGCCCAGGAGCAGGGCGCCACCGTCGTGCTCACCGGCTTCGGCCGCGGGCTGTCGCTCACCCGCCGGATCTCGCGCCGGCTGCCGACCGAGGCCCCGGTCATCGAGCTGGACGTCACCGACGAGGAGCACCTCGGCGGACTCGCCGACAAGGTCCTCGAGCACGTCGACGGCCTCGACGGGGTGCTGCACGCGATCGGCTTCGCGCCCGAGTCGGTGCTCGGCGGCAAGCCGTTCGTCGACGCCGCCTGGCCGGAGGTGGGTGTCGCGCTGCAGGTGTCGACCTGGTCGCTGGCCGCGCTCACCCGGGCGACGCTGCCGCTGTTCGGCGAGCACGCGAGCGTCGTCGGCCTGGACTTCGACGCCTCCGTCGCCTGGCCGAGCTACGACTGGATGGGTGTCGCCAAGGCCGGCCTCGCCTCCGCGGCCCGTTACCTCGCCCGTGACCTCGGCCCCCGCGGTGTGCGGGTGAACCTGGTCTCCGCCGGCCCGCTGCGCACGATGGCCGCCAAGAGCATCCCCGGCTTCGAGAAGTTCGAGGCGGTCTGGGACGACAAGGCGCCGCTCGGCTGGGAGGTGCAGGACACCGAGCCCGCCGCCCGTGCCTGCGTCGCCCTCATGTCCGAGTGGTTCCCCGCCACCACCGGCGAGATCATCCACGTCGACGGCGGCTTCCACGCCATCGGCGCCTAGGCCGAAGCGCCGGGCGCCGGGTCCTGGCCGCGCGGGACCGCGCGGCCAGGACCCGGCCGGCTCAGAAGCGGGTGCCGCTGTAAGGAAGAGTGCCGGTCGCGAACAGGGCGTCGGCCGTCGTGAGTGCGGCCGGGTCGCGCACGTCGGCCCGGCCGGCCGCCGCAAGCTGCCACCAGCGCGTCCCACCCAGGTAGACCGCGCCGAGGCCGGCCACGTCGACTCTCAGGCCGGTTGGCACCGGAGCGGACGCGGGCAGCCGGGTCGCGCCCTCCTGGCTGATCTCGTAGGCGCCCGAGTTCGCCGGCAGCAGGTCGTCGACGACCTCGACGACGACGCTTCCGGCGCCCTGGTAGGTCCTGGCCGCCAGCGCCGCCGGCACGTCCAGCAGCCGCAGCCACGTCTCGTCCTCGATGTCGAGGAACCGGACGGCGCGGTGGTCGGTCAGCGCCGCCGGCAGCGGGTCGTCGAGCGGCAGGTCGTCGATCACGATCTTGTCGACCAGGTCGAGGCGCAGTAGGTGGCGCAGCAGGCCGGCCCTCGCGGCGGGTGTGCCGGCGACCAGGTCGTCGACGACGATCGTCCGGTCGCCCTCCAGGTGCCAGTCGGTGGACAGGTCGGGGTGGTAGCAGGCGAAGCCGTCCTCGGCGCCCGGCTCGCCGTGCACGACCACGTAGGACGGGCGGTCGTGGTCCCGCAGTCGCCGCAGCCCCACGTTCCACCACAGGCCGGGGCGGCCGATGGCGCCCGGCTGGTGCGCCGGCAGTCTCTCGTGGATCCGGGCGAGCAGGTCCCAGGACTCGACCGGGTCGACCAGGCGCACCGGGCCGCCGCGCGGGGCCGTCGGGCACCAGCGCGCCCTGGCCCTCGTCACCACGGCCCGTCCCGTCTGGGTCGCCAGGCCGTACCCGAACCGCCMGTAGATCGTCGCCTCGCTGGCCCGCAGCGTGGCGACCGCGTCGCCGCGGGCGGCGGCGTCGGCGAGCTGGGCGCGCATGAGCGCGGTGAGCAGGCCGCGACGGGTGTGCGTCGGCAGCACGCCCACCCCGGTGACGGCGGTGTGCGGCAGGCGCCGGCCGCCGGGGACCGCGAGCCAGCCGGTGAACCCGTCGGTGGTGCCGACGAGCTGGCCGTCGACGAAGGCGCCGAACAGGCGTCCCTTCTCGAAGTACGCGTCGCCGTGCGGGTCCTCGGGGGTGAAGTAGGTGCGCCTGGTCATCGCGACCAGCGCCGTGTGGAACACCTCCACCGCCGCGGGCCGCTCCGCCGGTTCGAGGACCCGCACCTCGTGCCCGCTCACTGGCTCTCCCTCCGCCGGCCGGCCGTCCGCCACCGCCTGCCGGCCCAGGCATCCTCGCCTGTCCGGTGCCGGCCGTCACGGGAGATTCCTGGAACAGCCGGGCAAGCACGGGACCTGCGGACCAGGCCGGACGGCCGGGCCTGGATACTGGACGACGTCGAGGCCGGGTGGGGCTCGCGAAACGGAGGCGGCGACAGGTGGCGGGACGTATCGCGGTGGTCGGCGGCGGGATCCTGGGGCTGGCGGTGGCCAGGCGTCTCGAGCAGGTGGATCCGTCGGCCGCGGTGACCGTCTTCGAGAAAGAGCAGGACATCGCCCGCCACCAGACCGGCCGCAACAGCGGGGTGGTGCACGCCGGGCTTTACTACACGCCCGGCTCGCTGAAGGCGACGCTGTGCCGGCGCGGCGTCGGCCTGCTGCGCGAGTACGTCGAGGCGCGCGACATCCGCTACGACGAGTGCGGCAAGGTCGTCGTCGCGGTCGACGAGACCGAGATCGACAGGCTCAAGGAGATCGCCCGCCGGGCCGAGGCGAACGGCGTGCCGCGCTGCGAATGGCTCGACGGCGACGGGCTGCGCAAGATCGAGCCGCACGCGCGCGGCGTCGCCGCGCTGCACTCCCCCACGACGGCGATCGTCGACTACCCGGCGGTCTGCCGGGCGCTGCGCGCCGACGTCCAGGACGCCGGCGGCACGGTGCGCACCGGCGCCGAGGTCGTCGGCATCGAGGAGAAGACCGACGGGGTGTGGCTGCGGCTGCGGGTGCGCGGCACCGCGCCGGTGACGCCGAACGGGCACCACCCCGACGGCGAGAGCGCCGCCGCGAAGGGCGAGCTGCGCGAGGTGACCGAGCAGGTCGGCCCGTTCGACCTGCTGGTCTCGTGTGCCGGGCTGCAGTCCGACCAGGTCGCCCGGCTCACCGGTGAGGACCCGTCGCCCCGGATCATCCCGTTCCGCGGCGACTACTGGCTGCTGCGCCCCGAGCGGCGCGACCTCGTCCGCGGGCTGATCTACCCGGTGCCCGACCCGCGCTACCCGTTCCTCGGGATCCACCTGACCAAGCGGGTCGACGGCGAGGTGCTCGTCGGCCCGAACGCGGTGCTCGCCACCGCCCGCGAGGGCTACACCGTCGGCACCGTCAAGGGCGGCGACCTGCGGGAGACGCTCGCCTGGCCCGGCATGCGCAAGCTGGCCAAGGCGCACTGGAAGACCGGCGCGAAGGAGATGCTGCGCACCGCCAGCAAGCGGGCGTTCGTCGCCGAGGCGCGCCGGTACGTGCCGGAGCTGTCCGCCGCGGACGTCGTGCGCGGGCCGGCCGGGGTGCGGGCGCAGGCCGTCGCCCGGGACGGCAGCCTCGTCGACGACTTCGTGCTCGCCCACCACGGCCGCGTCCTGCACGTCCGCAACGCCCCGTCGCCCGGCGCGACGGCGTCGCTGGCGATCGCCGAGTACATCGTCGCCAAGCTCGTCCCGGAGCCCCAGACCGACTCGACCCACCCCACCGACTGACGGCTACCCCACCGCCTCCCCGCCGCCGTCGCTGATGGCGGCGAGCAGGGGGAGGACGGTCCGGCAGGTCGGGGTGGGGATGCCGTGCTCCGCGCCGATGCGGACGACGGCGCCGATCAGCTCCTCGTGCTCGAGGCGGCGGCCGGCGATCCGGTCGTAGAGCATGGACGTGCCCGCGCCGGGCGGCTGGCCGCGCAGCCGGCGCACGGTGAACTCCGGCAGCCCGTCGGGCACCTCGGCGCCGTCGGCGTGGGCGACCGCGACCGTCTCCGCCATGATCGCGAGCGCGAGCCGGGCGACGTCGTCACGCCGGAGCACCTCCAGGCGGCGCCCGGTCAGCGTCGTCACGGTGTTCGCGGCGCTGTTGACGCACAGCTTCGTCCAGGCCGCGGTGGCGAAGTCGTCGGTGAGGCGGATCTCCCCGCCCTGGAAGACCCGTTCGGCCAGCCTTTCGGCCAGCTGGACGTCGGGCACCTGGAGCACGCCGCCGGCGCGGTGGCGGACCACGCCCGGCCGCTCCGCCTCGGCGTTGATGTAGACGACGGCGGGCAGCACCTGTTCGGGATGCGCGAACGCGGCGACCCGCTCGGCGTGGCGGACCCCGTTCTGCAGCACGGCGACGCCGGTTCCCGGCCCGACGGTCGCGGCGAGCCACGGCGCCACGGCCGGGATCTGGTGGGCCTTGGTGGCGAGCAGTACCCAGTCGAACCCGTATGTGGGCAGCACCGCCGGGTCGGTGACCACCTCGGCCGGCACCTCGGTCTCGACGTCGCCGCCGTCCGCCCCGGTGGAGACGACGACCAGCCGGTCGAACGGGCGGCGGACGCACAGCCACACCTCGGCGCCGGCCGCGGCGGCCCGGGCCGCGAAGTAGCCACCGACGGCGCCGGCCCCGATGACGGCGACCCGGGCGGGCGGCGTCCCCGCCCGCGGCGGCATCGGCCGCGCGACCCGGCCGGTGACGAAGTCCATCTCCGGCCCCGGCGGCGCCACGATCCCCGCCCGGGCGCGCGAGGGCCGCTCGCCCGGCTCGGCGTGGCCCGGAACATCGTGACGGGCGGGCAGCGCCGAGGCCGCCGCGGAATCGGCCATGCCACGAGACTGCCCGACCCCGACCCGCACCGGCCACCGGACCGGCTCACCACCGGCGGTGTTCTGCCACACTGCGACCGCTTCCACCCAGGTCGGACCCGCTTGCGCCGCTCCGTACTCCACCGGCCCGTTCGGGCGCTTCTCCCGACCGTCCCACGCGCAGCGAACACGCTCCGGCCGTGTGTTCGCTGTGCGTGGGCTACCGCTGGGTGGCGAGGACGACCTTGCCGAGGACGGAACGGGCGCGCAGGCGGGCGACGGCGTCGTCGAAGCGGGCGAGCGGGACGACCTCGTCGACGGGGATCCGCAGCCGGCCGGCGATGATGTCCGCGGCGACGGCGCGTACGGCGGCGGCGCGCCGCTCGGGGGTCGTGACCAGGCCCGCGTAGCCGAGCAGACTCAGTCCCTTGCGGTAGAAGGTCCGGCCGGGGAAGGAGACGTCCTAGCCGGCCGAGACGCCGAGGATGACGATCCGGCCGCCGATCGCCGCGAGCTCCACCGCGCCCGGGGTGAAACCACCGCCCAGCGGGTCGATGACGAGCGTCGGACGGAGGTCGCCGACCTTCGCGACCAGGTCTTCCGCCCCCGCCACCACCACCCGGTCCGCGCCGAGCGCCGCCACCGCGGCCGCCTTGGCCGCCGACCCGACCTGCCCGACGACGCTCGCCCCGGCGATCTTCGCGAGCTGGACGGCGACGACACCGACCCCGCCGCCGGCGCCGAGCACCAGCACGCGGTCATCCGAGGTGACCTTGCCGAGCGCGTGCAACGACTCGTACGCGGTCACCGCCACCGTGCCGAGCGCGCCCGCCTGCGCCGGGTCCAGCTCCGCCGGCACCTCGATGACGGCGTCGCGCGGCGCGACGACCGCGTCGGCCCAGGTGCCGTCCCGCAGGAGCCCCACACCGGAGCCCGTGACGACGACGCGGGTGCCGTCGACGGTCCCCGTGCCCTCGACGCCGATGGTCCGCGGCAGCCGGGCGGTGTCGCCGACGGTCCCGACGGCGGCATAGGTGTCGATCGGGTTGACGCCCGCGTGGTCGACGCGGACGAGCACCTCGCCGTCCCCCGGGGCTGGCAGCCAGAGGTCCTCCACGACCTGTAGTGGCTCCCCGACCGCCACCAGCCGGACAGCCCTCGTCGTCACCCCGTCGCTCATCGCCGCGCGCCTCTCTCCTGGCCGGGCGGCTCGCCGCCGCGGCCCACCCGGCC
Organism: Pseudofrankia sp. EUN1h; assembly: GCF_001854645.1. Taxonomy (NCBI): domain Bacteria; kingdom Bacillati; phylum Actinomycetota; class Actinomycetes; order Frankiales; family Frankiaceae; genus Pseudofrankia; species Pseudofrankia sp. EUN1h. The sequence continues at coordinate 46,833 of NZ_MBLN01000052.1, forward strand.
GCCTGCGTGCGACGAGGGGAACCTCACCGAGCCGGGCGCCGAGAACCCTGGTCGTCCCCTCCTGGGACTGGCCGTCGGATGCCACTCTGGCACTGTGACCGACGTAGTTGATGACAGGGCGGGGGCCGCCGGCGGGGCGGAATCCCCTGGCGGGACGAACACGGGCGGCGAGGAACCGGTGCCCTCGCCCGAGCTGGGCCGGCGATGGCGGGCGGCCCGCGACGGCCTGGCGGTGGTCCATCTGGACGCGGCCGCGGCGGGCGCGACGAGCCAGGCCGTCGTCGACGCGCAGGCGACGCATCTGGCGGCCGAGGCGACGCTCGGCTCGTACGGCGCCCAGGAAGGCGCGGCCGAACGCCTCGCCGCGGCGCGGTCGGCCCTGGCCGGGCTGCTCGACCCGACGCTCACCGGGGCCGACGTCGCCTTCCATCACTGCGCGACCTCGGGATTCACCGCGCTGCTGGACGCCTGGCCGCTGCCGCCGGGCGGGCGGGTCGGGATCGTGCCGAGCGACTTCTCCTCGAACCTGCTGGCGCTGCGCGCCCGCGCGCTGCGCGACGGCCTGGAACTCGTCGACCTGCCGGTGCTCCCCGACGGCCGGATCGACGTCGACCGTCTCCGCCAAGGTGACGGTCCGGCAGCGCTGGACCGGCTGGACCTGGTGACGTTCCCCGAGATACCGAGCCAGCGGGGCCTCGTCCAGCCGACCGCGGCGGTGGCCGCGCTGTGCCGGGACGCCGAGGTACCGATGCTGCTCGACGTCGCGCAGTCGCTCGGCCAGGTCGACGTGGCCGCCGCCGGCGCCACCGGCGGCGTCTCGGCCTACGTCGGAACGTCACGCAAATGGCTGTGTGGCCCGCGCGGCGTCGGCTTCCTGGCCGTGCGGCCCGACTTCGTCGACCGGCTCGGCGTGCCCGCCCCGACGGGGTACACGGCCCGCTGGGAGCCCGACCCAGTTGCCCCGGGCGGCGGGCGGCTGGTCGCGTTCGGGGGTGTCGGCAGGTTCGACGTCGGCGAGGCGCCGGTCGCGGCCCGGGTAGGGCTCGCGGTCGCACTGGCCGAGCACGTCGAGGCGGGCCCGGAGCGGGTGCGCGCCCGCGTTCAGGCGCTGGGCGGGGCGGCCCGTCGGCGGCTCGACGCGGTCGCGGGCTGGCGGCTCGGCGAGGACCTCGATTCCCCGTCCGGGATCGTCACCCTCCGGCCGCCCTCCGGCGTCGACCCGGCGGCCGTCCGCGGCCGGCTCCAGCGCGAGGAGAACGTCCTCGCCACCGCCATCGACGAGACCCGGGCCCGTGACGCGGTCCCGGCGCTGCGCGTGAGCCCCCACGTCTACAGCACCCTCGCCGATCTCGACCGGTTCGCCGAGGCCCTGGAACGCGTCACCACCCGGCCCGCGCCCTAGCCGAAGAGGTGTGCCGGCCGGCTGGCGTTCGGCGGGGCCTTCCCCGAAGATCCACGGAAATGGTCAAGGGACACAGGAGGCGCGGCGATGGTCAGGCACCGAGAGGCCCCGGACGGGAACGGGGACGCGGCGCGGTCGCCGGCGCGGGAGCGGGCGGTCGCCGGCGGGTGGACTGGCGGGCCGCTAGGGCGGCGTGAGTTCCTCGGCGGGACGCTCGCCGCCGCGGCCGCGACGGTCACCGGCGTGGCCGGGTGCCGGTCGGGGAGCGCGCCCCCTGCGCCGGGGGCGACCGCGACCGCGGCGGGGCCGCCGGCCCTGCCCGGCGTCGAGGAGATGGTGGGCTGGATCGAGCAGATCGTGGCCCAGGGGGTGCGCCGGCCCGGCTACCCGGCCGACACCTGGGTCGAGGGGTTCATCACGGCGAGGTTCCGCGAGCTCGGCCTGGTCGACGTGCACACGGAACCGGTGGCGGTCACCAGGTGGGAGCCGACGCGGTACTCGCTGGTGGCGACCCCGGCGGGCGCGGCGCCGCGCGAGCTGAGGTGCTTCCCGGTACCGCTCGCCGCCCCGGCCGAGGGGCTCGACGTCGAGCTCGCGCGTTTCGACGAGGCGGTCCCGGGCGCCGTGGCGGGGCGAGCGGCGCTGGTCGACGCCAAGGTCGTCGCGCTGCCGCCCGCGCTGCCCGCCACCTTCGGGAGCGCTCCGAAGGACTCCGCCCAGCGGGTGTACGACCCGGATGGCACGTTCGCCGGTGAGACGCAGGTCCTGCCGCTGCCCGCCGGTTCCGACGGCATCGCCCAGCAGGCCGTCGGGGCGGGCGCGGTCGCGTTCGTCGGGACGCTGCTTGACTACCCCGGCGACGACTGTCGCTACTACTTCCCGTACAACGGCCGCACGACCGCGATCCCCGGCGTGTGGATCAACGGGAGTGACGGCCGGTGGCTGGCTGACCAGCTCACCCGCGGGCCGGTCCGGATCCGCCTCGACGTCGCGGCCAGCACCGCGCCGGCCAGCAGCGACAACATCGTCGGTGACCTGCCGGGACCCGCGGGCGACGACGAGCTGGTGCTGGTCGGCTCGCACCACGACGGGCCATGGGCGTCGGCGGTCGAGGACGGCACCGGGATCGCCATGGTGCTCGCCCAGGCCGCCTACTGGGCGCGGGTTCCGGCGGCGAACCGACCCCATCGAATGCGCTTCCTGCTGCACGGCGGGCACTTCTACGGCGGTGCCGGGCTGGTCGACTACGTGGCGAAGCACCGCGCCGAGCTGGAGAAGGTCGTCCTCGAGGTGCACCTGGAGCACGCCGCCCGCGACATCGCCGAGCGCGACGGCCGGCTCGCGCCGACCGGCCGGTGCGTGCCCCGTTGGTTCTTCACCAGCAGGATCCCGGCGCTGGAGTCGACGGTCCACGACGCGCTCGTCGCCGAGCGGCTCGGCCGGTCGATGCTGCTGGCGCCGGACGCGTTCGGCCCGGCCCCGCTGTCCGACGGCGCCTTCTACCACACGGCCGGTGTCCCGATCGTCCAGTTCCTGTCCGCGCCCTGGTACCTGTTCGACGAGGCCGACACCCTCGACAAGGTCGACCGTGACAGCCTGCTGCCCATCGCCCGCGCCGTGATCCGCGTCATCGAGTCGACGCGGGGCATCACGGCGGCGAAGCTACGCGCGGGCCTCGTCACCCGTCAGTGATCTCGGGGCGGCCGCGGCCCGGTCAGCCGAAGGCCCGCAGCCACTGCTGCTGGTCGCGGAGACGGTAGACGATGTTGGTGGCGGTGACGTCGGCCATGGAGGCGCTGCGCAGCGGCGGCGAGTAGAAATGGCCCGGGTAGACGACCGGGTTGTCCGGGAGGGCGGCGAGCCGCTGCAGGCTCTCGTACATGTCCGCCGGGCTGCCGCCGGGGAAGTCGGTGYGGCCGCAGCCGTCGAGGAAGAGGGTGTCGCCGGCGACCAGCCGGCCGTCGACGAGGAAGCACTGGCTGCCCGGGGTGTGCCCGGGGGTGTGCAGCAGCCGGATCGGGATCGCGCCGACCTCGACCGTGTCGTCATGGTCGTGGGAGACGAGGTCCGTCTCGGAGACGCCGGTGACCCGCCGGACGAACTCGGCCTCGTTCTTGTGGACGTGCACCGGCGCCGGCGCCTTGGCCAGCACCTCCATGATCCCGGCGAGCGAGAAGCCCATCATGCTGCCGCCGACGTGGTCCGGGTGGTGGTGGGTGGCGAGCATGCCGACGAGCCGCATCCCGTCGGCCTCGAGGATCCCGAGCAGGTCGTCCGCCGCGTACGCCGGGTCGACGAGCACCGCCTCGCCGGTCTCCCGGTCCCCGATGGCGTAGCAGAAGTTGACCATCTGCGCGGCGACGGGGTCGCCGGCGGCGAAGTCCCGGCCCGACAGCAGCTGGCGAAAGTAAAGACGGTCGGCCATGACCGCCAGGCTAATCGTTCCCGACGATCGGCCAGGTGCCGTCCGACGGACACAGTACGGACAAAGCGGCGCTCGTCTGAGAAGGTACCGCCATGTTCGGCATACTTCGGCCCTGCCGGCACCGCCTGGGCGAGGACCTCACCGCCGTCTGGATGTCCCACCTGTGCGGTATGTGCCTGACGCTGCGAGACCGGCAGGGTCACTGGGCGCGGGCCGCGACGAACGTCGACGGACTGGTGCTCTCGGTGCTGGTGGCCGCACAGACCGGCGAGGCGGCGACGAGGAAGGCCGGGCCGTGCGCCCTGCGCGGTCTGCGCACCGCCGAGGTGGCGACGCGGGACGACCCGGGCGCGATGCTCGCCGCCGCGGTCTCGCTGACCGCCGCCGCGACGAACGTCGACGACCACGTCGCCGACGGCGATGGGCCGTTCGCCCGCCGGCCGGTCGCGGCGCTCGCCGGCCGGTTCGCCGGCGCGGCCGCCCGTGGCGGCGCGAGCCTCGGCGCCGAGCTGAGCTTCGACGTGGACGCGCTGGCGCGCGCGGCCGGGCGGCAGCAGGCCGTGGAGGCCGCGGCCGGGCCGGGCACGGCGCTGACCGCGGTGACCGCGCCGGCGGAGGAGGCCGCGTCTCGGGCGTTCGCGCACACGGCGGCGCTCGCGGGCCGGCCGGGCAACGCGGAGCCGCTCGCCGAGGTCGGCCGGCTGTTCGGCCGGCTCGCCCACCTGGTCGACGCGGTCGCCGACCAGGTGGCCGACGACGCCAGGGACGCCTGGAACCCGCTGACCGCCACCGGGACGACCCTCGCCCAGGCTCGGGCGCTGTGCGACGACGCGCTGCTCGGGATCGCGCTCGCCCTGCGCGACGTCGAGTTCGCCCCCGACCCGGGAGCCCCCGCGCGCACCGCCGCCCGCCGCAACCGGCATGCCCGCCTGGCGCACCTGCTGCTCGTCCACGAGCTGGAGCTGGCGGTCGACAACGCGTTCCGCGGCGCCCAGCCGCAGCCTGGCCGTCCGCCCGGCCCCGGCCGACCGGGTGGTCCGGGCGGTCCTGGCCCAGGGCGGCCGGGCCGCCGGGTCACCCTCCCGACCTGTCTCGCCGCGGCCGGGATGTTCTGCACCTGTCAGATGTGCTGCGGCCACTACACGTCACCCTTCGACGGCCAGCAGAAGCAGGGCATCTGCTCCGGCAACTGCGGAGACTGCGGAGACTGCGGGGACTGCTGCCAAGGCTGCGGGGACTGCTGCGACTGTTGTGACGGTTGCGATGGTTGCGACTGCGGCTGTTGATGGTCGCGACTCCGACCACCGCCGTCGCGAAGCCGGGATTTCCTGCGGCTCTTATGCCGAGAAGGTTGGCCTCGTCACCGTCTGCTGAAATGGTGCGGTGCCTCCCCCTGCCCCCCCGCCTCCCCCCGATGCCCGCCCCCCGGACGACTCGTCGGAAAGCCCAGCTCTCGCCCCCCGCGGCGACGGTGAAGACAGCTCCGGCGATGTCGAGAAGCACTCAACCGACGGCGATCCGTGGTCGCCGGTAACCGTCGCGGCGGTAGATGATCACCCGATAGTGCTAGAAGGCCTGAGCGTGGCGTTGCGCCAACTGCCCGGTGTCGAGCTGGTCGCCACCGCCAGGTCGGCCGAGGAGCTGCTGGCCGGCCCGGGCCGGCATGCCGACGTCGTACTGCTGGACCTCAGCCTCGGTGACGGAACGAACCCGCCGGACACCATCCGCCAGCTGATCGACCGCGGGATGGGTGTCGCGGTCTACAGCGCCACCGCCGACCCCGCGACGGTGCGCCTGGCGATCCGCGCGGGCGCCGCCGCGTTCGTGGCCAAGACCGACCAGCTGGAGGATCTCGCCAGGGCGGTGCACGCGACCGCCGACGGCACCGGCTGGATCTCGCCGTCGCTCGCATTCCTGCTGCTCACCGACGACGCCCCCGACCGACCCCGGCTGTCCGCCCAGGAAAGCCAGGCGCTGCAGCTCTATGCGGCCGGCATGTCGATGAAGCGGGTCGCGAGCAAGATGGGCATCGCGGTGGAGACCGCCAAGCAGTACATCGACCGGGTCCGCAGGAAGTACCGCGAGATCGGCCGCGAGGCCACCACCAAGATCGATCTTCTCCATCGCGCCGTGGAGGACGGCTACCTCGACCCACCCGGCCCCACCGGTCTGGGACCGCACGCCTGACACCCTTGGGCATCGCGGCGTCACCCGGCGCGCGGATGTTGACCCGCGCGGGTGCCGGCAGGCTCGCGGGCTGCCGGCACCCGCCACGGCAGCGCCAGGCCGTACCCCGCGCACGGCCGGCGCCACCCAGCCGGTGACCATGGACGTCCTCCCCCAAGGCTGTCCTGGTCCCCCGAACCCGGCTGGTGCGACACCGAGTCTGCCGGAAACGGATAGTTCGGTCACGACCCCAATAGTCCCGCTTTCCCGTCCCCTATCAGGGGGTCATCCGGACCGGGCGGGCGATCCACGGCTGGGGTTACCTCGGCCGGGTCGTCAGCACCTCAGCGGGGATCGTCGTCCGGCGGCCACAGCCACGACCCGCCGCGGCCGTCGCCATGGCCGTCCTCGCGTGGCCCTCTCCAACGCCCACGCCCCGGCCCCGGGCGGGCGAGCAGCGCGGCGGCGATGGCCAGCAGGCCGCCGACGAGGACCAGCCACAGCCCTGGCCCGATCACGGTGGTGGCCTCGATGCCCGACCCGGCCAGCAGCCCGCCGCCGCGCAGGTAGCCGATGTCGATCAACGCGACGAGCGTCGTGGCGAGGCCCGTGACACCCGAGAGGCCAGCGACCAGCCGGCCGGCGTGCCCGCCCGGCCGGGCGGCGAGGCCCGCCGCGGCGAGTCCCGTGAGGATCCCGAGGCCGAGCGTGAGCCGGCCGTGCTGGCCCGCGTCCAGCCCGGCGACCGAATATTCCATCAGTCCGAAGGCGCGCACCGTCGCCCAGGTCATCGTCGACGAGATCACCGTGAGCAGCGCCCCAGCCGTCGCCAGCGCCGCCGGCAGGACCAGTGCGGCCCAGCCCCGGGACCACCAGCCTGGCCGCGTTCGCGCCGTGGCGGCCGGCCGGGAGCCCGCGTCCACGGGTCCGCTCGCCGCGGCTCGGGCAGACGCCCCCGACTCCGGGTAGACGGCGTCCCAGCCCGGCCAGGCCACGGACGTGCCCGGCCGAGCCCATCGCGGGTCGGCGGTGGCAGCCGCCGCGGCGCGCCAGGCCGCCTTGGCCACCTGGACGCGGTGATCTGGGTCCCTTCCCTGCCTGCCGCCCTCGGCCTCGCCGGCGCGCGGCGTGCCTGGCCCCGTCCCGCCCCGCGTCTGCCCAGCCCGCCGGGGCTCGGTCCGCCGCGGCTCCGTCCGCCGGGAGCCGACGGCGCCCCGCGACCCGGCGACGTCAGGCGCGCCCGGCACGGCGTGCGTATCGGGATCTGCCTGGAAGTCGGGCGCGTCCGCGCCTGGCGGAACCAGTTGCTCGGCCACGGGTCGGTGGTACCACGGGTAACAATCCGATGCCCGTCGACCACCATGAGTAACCGACACCGAGGCCCAAACCGCCCAGGACCTCGACCGGGGGCGAAGGCGTCCTAGCGCGTCCGGTTGGCGCGGTGGTCGCCGGCCTGCCTGGGCGCCGGTGGCTCCGGACGGTGCCGCGCGTCGGGCCGGCGGGACAGGGGCGGCATCGGGCTGTCCTCGGGTTCGTCCTCTCGCGCCGGGGCGCCGCGGCGTGGCATCAGCGCCGCCACCAGGGCGAGTACGCCGGCCACGAGTGAGACGTAGAGCCCGGCCTCCGGCCGCACCACGATCTGGTCGGCGGAGATCCCGCGAAAGGTCGCCAGCGTGGGCGGCCCGATCAGCAGGTCGCCGCCGGCCATGACGACGAGCAGGCCGGCGAGCACCGGACCAAGCGGCCCGTCACCCGACAGCCGGCGCCGGGCGAGCCCCGCGACGCCGAGCACGGCCAGCGCGAGCCCCAGCACCACCGTGAACCGCCCGTCTCCCACCGTCAGGCCGGTGAACGTGCGCTCCTCGTCGCTGGACGCGAGCGTGCTCCAGGGCGCGAGCGCCGCGCCCGCCGCGGCCAGCCCGGCGACCACCAGAGTCAGGGAGGCCATCCGGCCGCGGACCGGCCGGGCCGTCGGCGCCTCCGGCGGATCCGGCAGCCATCCGCGAGCCGGGCGCCCGGCGTCCTGTTCCGCGGCCGGYGGCCTCCCGCCGCCGTCGAGCCCGGACTCGGACCCGGACCCGGACTCCGATTCGGATTCGGACTCGTCAGAGCCGTGGTCCCCCTCGGCCGGGACCTCGTCCGCGTCACGGCCGAGCTCGGCGCCGCGTTCCGCTCGCGCCGCCTCCCGCCGAGCCTCGGTGCGTCGGGCGGAGAGTCCCATCGGTGGAGTTCCCGGATCGACGGGCCCCGCGTTCTCTCCCTGATCGACGCCGGGGCTACCGCCGGCCCGGCGAAGCCCGGGGCCCAGGTCAGACCGGCTTCGCCAGTCCGATCTGTCCGCTGGCGGGTCGCCGATGCGGGAGGGCTGCGCAGAAGCGGGTCTGGCGGGTTGCTGGGAGGTCTGGAGCGCCGGTCTGGCCTCGGTGGCCCTGGCGTCCGCCGGCCGGGCCCCTGCCCGGGGCCCGACGCGGGGCAGGGCCGCGGTGCTCTCCGGGCTCACCTCCGCCGGGCCGGCCTGGTGCTGTCCCCCGGAGCGGCGGGTGTCGGACGGCCGGGTCTCGCCGCCCCGTCCCGCTGGCTCCGTCCTGCCGGGCTCGGCCGCCGCGGCCTGCGCCCGGGCCGGCCCGGGCCTGGACGTCGTGGGCTCGGCCCTGGGTGACTGGGCCCTGGGTGTCTGGGCTCTGGCCACCTCGGTGGCGCCAGCGCGCCGGGCTGGCCGGGGCGTGGTCCGCCGCAGCGACACCCACACCGTCGGCGACTCGGCCGGCGTTCCCGGCTCCGGCGCGGCCCTGGGCTTCGCGGCCGGCTCCTGGCCGCCCGCGCGGGTCGAGGACGCGCGCTCCTCGGCCGCGCCCGGCGGCCGCGACGGCGCGGCGGAGCCGCCCCGGGCGCCGGAGAGCGGCTCGGGCGCCGAGCGCGGCGGCGCCGCCGCGTCCCGCGGCGCGGGCGACGGCCTCGCCGCCGGCACCGGAGCCGGGCCCGCGGCGGGCGCGGGGGTGGATCCCGACGTCGCCCGCCCGGCCGGCCGCCCCGGCGTCTCGACGACGTCGTCGTCGTCCTTGTCGACCCGGCCGAACCAGCTCCGACTCGCGTCGACGGGCTGCTTCGCCGACCCGGTGCCCGCGGGCCCGCGGGCGGCGGGTGACGAGGGCGCGCCGGGGCCGGATCCGCCGGCGGGACGCGACGGGGCGTTCCAGGAGGTCGATGGACGCGCCGACGGCTCCTGCCTGGCCACCGGCGGGCGGCGCTCCGTCGCGGAACCACCCGCCGCGGAACCACCCGCCGCGGGCCCGGCCGCGGTGGAACCGCCGGCGGCCGAACCCGCGCCGGCGGCCGCGCCCGGCGTTCTCGGCGCCGCCGGCGCGGAGGAGGCCGGCCGGGTCGATGAACCAGGCGCGGCCTTGCCGGGTGCCGACTGCCCGGGGCGCCCGGACTGACCTGAAGTCGACGAAGGTCGCGTCGCCGACGGCGTCTCCGCCGGGCGGCCGGCCGCCGCCGCGCCGCCCGCGGTGCCGCCCGGACGCGCGGAGGACGGGACCGATGGGGCGGCCGAGGACGAGGAGGAGGGGCTGGCCTGCGACGGCCGAGCGGCCGACGGCGGCGCGGCGGTGGACGACGTCCTGCCCGTCCCCGGCGGGCCGGTTCCTCCCGACCGGGTCTGCGACGCAGAGGAAGGCGCGGAAGGTACGGAACCTCCCGCGCGGGTGAGCGAGGTGGGGCCTCGCCCCGGCACGGGTGGCGCGGAAGATGGTCGTTGCTGGCCGGAAGCGGCGGCGGCCCGGGAGGCCTGGGGCTGGGGCGGAGAGCCCGCGGGGCGCGCGGGCGCGGGCGCGGCCGGCGGCCGGGACGCGCCGGCAGCCGCGGCCGGCCGGCTCCCGGCGGCATCGGCTGGGGCCTTCCGCGCGCCGCCAGCTCCGGACGCGCCGGGTTCGGCGGATTCGACGGGGGTCCCCGCGCCGCCGGGCGTACCGGGCGTACCGGGCTTCGCGGGCGCGCCGGCGGCCCGGCTCTGGCCAGGCTGCTGACCGGCCGCGGCGGCGGGTCGCGCGCCGGCGGAGCCGGAGCCGGCTCTGGGCGGCTCGGCCCCGTCCGGCCCCGTCGCCTCGTTGCCTTTCTCGACCATCCACCCGCTCCCGCCGCCTGGTCCACGCCGCCGGCTCGCCCTGGCTCGATCGCCACGGGTGGGAGGACTCCTGCAGCCCGCTCCCGCGACGGCCCACGCCAGGACCACAAAACGCCGACAGGCGGGCACCTTACCGAGCGAGCGCCGCGGCGCCTATGCGCGCCGCCGCCGCCGGCCCGCGGCCAGCCCTTCCGCCGCAGAGCCCCGAGCCGAAGACCGGCCTGGCCGGTGGGAGTCCCCACCGGCCAGGCCGGGTCCGAACCAGCGGTGGCCTCGGTGACCTAGGAACCGGACCCGGCCGGGTCCGAGGAATCGGTGCGGCGGCCGGGCGTGTCCGGGGGCCGGGAGGGCTCAGACCGCCTCGCCGATCCGGTGGACGCGCATCGTGTTGGTCATGCCGGCGACGCCCGGCGGCGTGCCCGCGACGACGACGACCAGTTCACCCGGGCTGCACCGGCCGATCTTGAGCAGCGCCTCGTCGACCTGACGGACCATCTCGTCGGTGCTGTTGGCGAACGGGACGACGAACGTCTCGACTCCCCACAGCAGCGCCATCTGGCTGCGCACCGCCGGGATCGGCGTGAAGCCGAGCACCGGGACGTGCGACCGGTAACGGGCGAGGCGGCGGGCGGTGTCCCCGGACAGCGTGTGCGCGACCAGGTAGCGCGCCCCGACGGCGGCGCCGACCTCGGCCGCGGCCTGGGCGATCGCGCCGCCGAGGGTGCGTGGCGCGGTCCGCAGCGCTGGGATCCGGGACAGGTCGTTCTCGGCTGTCTCGATGATCCGGGCCATCGTCGAGACGGACTCGATCGGATACGCCCCCACGCTCGTCTCGGCGGACAGCATGATCGCGTCAGCGCCGTCCAGGACGGCGTTCGCGCAGTCGCTGGCCTCCGCCCTGGTCGGCCTCGGCGCGCTGATCATCGACTCGAGCACCTGAGTCGCCACGATCACCGGCTTCGCCCGCTCGCGGGCGGCGCTGACCGCCCGCTTCTGGACCAGCGGCACGTCCTCGAGCGGCAGCTCGACGCCCAGGTCCCCGCKGGCGACCATCAGGGCGTCGAACGCCTCGATGATGCCGTCCAGCTCGGCGACCGCCTGCGGCTTCTCGATCTTCGCGATGACCGGGATCCGGATCCCGGCCTCGTCCATGATCTCGCGGACCTTGCTGGCGTCCGCCGCCGAGCGGACGAACGACAGCGCGATCATGTCCACGCCCAGCTCGAGGGCGAAGCGCAGGTCTTCCTCGTCCTTCTCGGTCAGCGCGGGGACGGTGAGCGCCGCGCTCGGGATGTTCATCCCCTTGTTGTTGCTGACCGGACCGCCGATGACGACGGTGGTGTGGACGTCCGTGTCGGTGACGCCGTCGATAGCCAGCGCCAGCCGGCCGTCGTCGACCAGGATGCGGTCACCCGCCTTGACGTCGCCGGGCAGGCCCGGGTAGGTCGTGCCGACCTGGTGCTGGTCGCCCTCGACGTCACGAACGGTGATCGTGAACTGCTCGCCGGGGACGAGGGTCACCCCACCGGTGGCGAACGTCCCCAACCGGATCTTCGGGCCCTGCAGGTCGGCGAGGATGCCGACGGCACGCCCGGCCGCGTCACTGGCCTCCCGAACCCGCCGGTACACAGCGGCATGCTGTTCGTGGCTGCCATGCGAGAAGTTAAGTCTTGCTATGTCCATTCCGGCATCGACGAGGGCGCGCACCCTCTCTGGGGAGTTGGTGGCCGGTCCCAACGTACAGACAATCTTGGCTCTTCGTGGCACGAGTTCCAGCCTAGAAAATGATCGTCTTGGTTTGGACGCCGGCCCACACTGTTGTGCCGGCGCGTCGTTCTTCACCCGCCACCTTCGGCGGACAGTCCTGGAGTAACCGTACATCCCGTAACCGGTGCAGCGTGGAGCGCAACGGCGTACGGTCAAGTCACCGGCATCCGCCGGCTCTTCCCTGTGCATCTTGGCGCCCACGGCCGTTCAAGGTTACGCATCGTCGCGCGATCTTCGACCGGGGGTGCACCGGGCGGCGTCGGATCGACGACAACCGCCGGCCTGCCCGCGCCCGGAGGGCCCGCGGCCATGGCAGGCGCGACCACCGGAAAGCGAGTGGCGAGGTGGGCGGCGCCGACGCGGCCACCGGTATGGCAGGCCTGACGCCCGCCGCTGCGCCCGGGACGACATCCAGACGCCCCGGAATGTAGGGGCGAGCGACGATCCTCCTGATGCGCTCACCGACGTGTGCGGAGGTAGCGATGGTACAGCGGCTCAAGGACTTCCGGAGCGTGGCATGAGCGTCAATCCGGCGATTCACCGCAGGCCGTCGGGCGATGTGGACATCGCCCTTCCGACCGACGAGCCCGAGCCGTCGCGCGACGCGCCACCGCGCGGTTCCAACAACGCTTCGGTCGACGGTGGATTTACGTCGTCACCAACGACAACGGAATAACGAGACGCCGCCGTCCTGAAACGCCGCCTCAGCCGAGTATGGCCGTATACGGCACGTATCTCGACGTAAGGCCACCAGGGCTCCCCAACTGGGCGACACATACGCCTCCGGGACCGACCACACCGGCGAGCGCCCCAGCGTCCGTCTCAGGCGGAGGCCAGGCGCTCCACCGGACCTTCCAGAGCGCCGAACTCCCCGATCGGTCCCGCCTCCGCCTCCGCCTCCGCCGGCGCCGGCGCCGGCGCCGGCGCCGGGGAGAGTGGGGAGCCGGCCGCGAACTGCGTGCGGTAGAGCTCGGCATACAGGCCGTCGCGCGCCAGCAGGTCGGCGTGCCGCCCCTCCTCGGCCACCCGGCCGTCGGAGATCACGAGGATTCGGTCCGCGTCCCGGATGGTCGAGAGCCGGTGCGCGATGACCAGCGCCGTCCGCCCGCGCAGCGCCGCGCCCAGCGCCCGCTGCACCGCCGCCTCGGACTCGCTGTCCAGGTGCGCGGTGGCCTCGTCCAGCACGACGACGCTCGGCTCCTTCACCAGCAGCCGGGCGATCGCGAGCCGCTGCTTCTCGCCGCCGGACAGGCGGTAGCCGCGGTCCCCCACCACGGTGTCCAGCCCGTCGGGCAGGGACCGCACCAGCGCGCCGATCCGCGCCGCGTCCAGCGCCGCCCACATCCGCTCGTCGGTCGCGTCCGGGCGGGCATAGGCCAGATTGGCCCGGATCGTGTCGTGGAACATGTGGGCGTCCTGGGTGACGACGCCGACGGCGGCGCGCAGCGACGCGAGCGTGACGTCCCGGACGTCGACGCCGCCGACCCGGACGGCGCCCCCGACCGCGTCGTAGATCCTCGGCACCAGCTGGCTGATCGTCGTCTTGCCCGCTCCCGAAGGACCGACCAGCGCGACGAGCTCGCCTGGCGCCACCCGGAAGGTCACGTCGTGCAGCACCGGCGCCGGGACGCGCGGGTCGAGCACGGCGACCGACTCCAGCGAGGCCAGCGAGACCTCGCTCGCCGCCGGGTAGCGGAACGACACGTGGTCGAACTCGAGACTGGTCCCACCTGCGTGCACCGGGAGCTCCGCCGCTCCCGGCCGGTCGACGATGGCCGGCTCGAGGTCGAGAACCTCGAAGACCCGCTCGAAGGACACCAGCGCGGTCATCACGTCGACCTGCACGTTCGACAGCTGGGTGAGCGGCATGTACAGCCGGCCGAGGTAGGCGGTCAGCGCGACGATGGTGCCGACCGCGATGTGCCCCTGCGCCGCGTAGCGCCCGCCGAGGCCGTAGACGACCGCCGTCGCGAGCGAGGCGACCAGCGTCAGCGACGCGAAGAAGATCCGTCCGTACATCGCCTGGGTGACGCCGATGTCGCGGACCCGCCCGGCCTGGCGGCGGAACACGCCGGCCTCGCGCGCCGGGTCACCGTAGAGCTTGGCCAGCAGGGCGCCGGCCACGTTGAACCGCTCCGTCATGGTCGTGTTCATCTCGGCGTTCAGGCTGTAGCTCTCCCGGGTGAGCGCCGCCAGTCGGGGCGCGAGCGCCCGCGCCGGCAGGACGAACACCGGCAGCAGGACCAGCGCGATGAGCGTCACCTGCCAGGACAGCGTGAACATCGCGGCCAGCGTGAAGCTGACGGTCAGCACGTTGGAGAACACCGCCGACAGGGTGTTGGTGAACGCCGACTGGGCGCCGAGCACGTCGTTGTTGAGCCGGGTGATCAGCGCGCCGGTCTGGGTGCGGCTGAAGAACGCCAGCGGTTGGCGCTGCACGTGGTCGAACACCTGGGCGCRCATGTCGAAGATCAGGCCCTCGCCGACGCGCACCGAAAGCCAGCGCTGCAGCAGCGACATCCCGGCGTCGACGAGGGCGATCACCGCGACGACGCCGGCGAGCACCTCGACCACACCGACCCGGCCGGGAATGATCCCGTCGTCGATGATCGCCTTGAAGATCAAGGGGAGGGCGGTACCCAGGGCCGCATCGAAGACCACGACCAGCAGAAACCCGATCAGCAGCCGCCGGTAGGGCCGAGCGAAGGCGATGATCCGCCGCGTCGTCCCCGGCCGCAGCTTCTGCCGGGTGACCGACCTGTCTCGTTGGAAGCCGCGCATGGTCGTCCACGCGCCCGCCTGTCCCCCTGCCGGTCCCGCCATCCGCCGCCCTCGTCACTTTCTGTTCATGTTCCGCCCGTGTCCGCTCGGCCCATGGCCGGGCCGACCGATGTCGCCGCGTGGCCATGCGAACCAGCCTCGTTACCTGGTTGCAAGGACCAGCCCCATGCCCACCATTCCTGCCGTACCCCGCTGGGTGCGGCCGCCAGGCGGCGGTGTTCCCGCGCCGAACAGGAACGCTAAAACTTCAACCGGGGTTGAGGTCAAGGAGGCGAGGCGCCGCCGGCTCCGATGGTCAGCCGGCGGGATGGTCCGCGAGACAGCGGGCGAGGGCGGCGCGCTCGGCGACCGACCCCGTGTCGCGGCCGCGGCCGGCGGCGGCGCGCAGCAGCGCCTTCGTCTCGGCGGCGGCGGCGCGCGGGGCGGCGAGCAGTGCCGCGACGAGGTCGTCGACGGCGGCATCGAGGCTCGCCCTGGGCACGACCCGCTGCGCGACGCCGACGGCGCGCGCCTCGGCCGCGGTGAGCCCGCGGCCGGTCAGGCACAGGTCGAGCGCGGTCGGGTAACCGACGAGCGCGACGAGGGTGGCGCTGACGCCGAGGCCGGGTACCAGCCCCAGCGAGGCCTCGGGCAGCGAGAGGACGGCGTCCTCGGTCAGGACGCGCAGGTCGCAGGACAGCGCCAGTTGCAGGCCGGCGCCGCTCGCCGGGCCGGCGACCACCGCGACGCTGACCAGGTCGGCCCTGGCCGACAGCCAGGTGAACCCGGCCTGCCACTCGGCGACGCGACGCTCCACGGCGTCCGTCGTCAGGTCAGCGCCATCCAGGGCGGCGCGGTCCGGAGTACTCAGCGCGGACCAGATGTCGCCGCGCAGGACGACCACCCGGATGTCGCCTGGCAGCGCCCGGCCGACGGCCGCGAGCGCCGCCGCCACCGAAGGCAGCCGGGCTGCGGCAGCCAGGTCGTCCGTGACCGGTTGGTCTGAGGCCGGCTGCTCGCCGGGAGGTTGGTTTCCGGGCGGACGGTTTCCGGCCGGTTGTTTCTCGGTCCGTTGTTTTTCGGTCGATGGGTGGAACGTGACCGTCGCGCACGAACCCGTGACGGTCAGTCCAAGACCGGCCGCCGCCGTCCAGGCGGCGGCCGGCGTGGGCACGATCAGGCGCTCTTCTTCTTGCTGCCCCGGGTCGCCCCACCACGGCCCCGCAGGGTCGTTCCGGACTCGGACAGGATCCGGTGCACAAAACCGTACGACCGGCCCGACGACTCCGCGAGGAGTCGGATGCTCTGCCCGGACTCGTACTTCTTACGAAGTTCGGCGGCCAGCTTGTCACGCTCGGCGCCGGTGATCCGGGTCCCTTTCCTAAGCTCGGCCAACGTGGCCCCCTCCGTGTAGATGATCTGCGAACCGATCTTCACTCAGCTTCGGGAAACGCGCCACTCGAAGCACATGTGATCCATCACACGCGATCAGTGGCCCCCTGCCGCGCCCGTGGAGCCGACGTCGCTCCCGCTCCGCCCGCGCGCGGGCACAAGTCCCGACGCCCGAACGGTTCCTGGCCGCGGGCCGATGACCTGCGCGCCCGGATCGGATCAACGTCACGGCGTCAGTCTCCCCAATCACCGCCGCCGTTCCTAACAGGGAACCCGGCGCGTCGCGGGTGACACGAGCCCACACGGGCCCACACACCCCGCCAACCGCCGCTCGGCAGCCGCCGCCAGCGGCTGGCGCCGGGAGCCGGCCGGGCAGGTCGCGCTGGCAGTGGTTACCGTCATGTTGTGATCGCGGTACCGGGCCTCGCCGCATGACCGCCGCCGATACCGCCTCGAGGCCCGAGTCCGGCGCCGATCCTCCCCGCGCCGACCCCTCCGGCGCCGATGTCCCGGCCACCGGTGTCCCGGCCACGAGCGCCCCCGCGGCCGGCGGCGCGGGCGTGGGATCACCCTCACCGGGTGTCGCGCCGGCCGGATCGGGCGCGCAGTGCGTGGGTCGAGCCGGGTCCACCCCGCGGAGCTGGCTGGGGGGGCAGGCTGGCGAGGCCGTCTCGTGGGTCCTGGCGACGGCGGCGCTGGCCGGCGTCACCGCCCTGCTGGCCACCTCCGGCGTCACGTACGCGTCCGATGGGTCGGCTACGGACGCGAGGATCGCCTGGGGCACGCTGCCGCTCGCCTGGCCGCCGCGGCTGGGAACCGCGACCCTGCTGCCGTTGGCGCTGGCCGCGCTGGTGCTCTGCTCGGTCGCGCTGGTCGCCCGGCGCCGGACGGGCCGGCCGTCGCCCCCGTTCGGCCCGCTGCTGGGGCTGTCGTACGTCGTGAGCGCCGGTTGGTGGCTCGCGCTGGGGGTAGCCTCCCCACGTGGCCTCGGGGCACCGGTGGGCCTGCTGGCCGCCGCCGACCGGCACCCGTCCGATCTGCTGGACCGGGTGAGCGGCCAGCCGCCGGGGCCGGAGCTGCTCGTCTGGGTGCTCGGCCAGCTGGGGATCCGCGGCGCGACGGCGGTCGGGGTGGCTTTCACCCTGATCGGCGCCCTGGTCGTGCCGATGGTGGGGCTCGCGGTGCGCTCGCTGTGCCACGCGCCGGCGGCCCGCCGGCTGCTGCCGGTACTGGTCCTCGCGCCGTGGGCGCCGTTCGCCGCCGGCGGTCCGGACGCTGTCACGGCGGCGGTGGCGGCGTCGGCGGTGGCCGTCGGCGTCGTCGGCTCCGAGCGGGGACGGCGCGCCTGGTGGGCGCTGGGCGCCGGGCTGCTGCTCGGCGTGTCCGGGCTGTTCGCCTACCCGGCGCTGTGGCTGGGGGTGGCGGTGGCCGCGGCCTACTTCGTGCGCCGCCGCCCCATGCTGAACGTCATCACCGGCGCGGGCGCGCTCGCGCCGTTGTTCGCCGTGCGACTGACCGGGTACTCCTGGCCGGAGGGCCTGGGGCGGGCCGGCGCCGACCCGTTCGACCACGCCGCGCTGACCTGGCTGGTGCCCGACCTGCTGGCCGTCTCCCTGTGCTGCGGCCCGGCGCTGGCGCGGGCCGCGCGGCGGGTCTCGATGACGCCGGGCTGGCCCTTCCTCGTCGGCGCGGCCGCGGCGGCGCTGTTCGCCCTGCTGGCGGGCCTGGCGGCCGGCGGCGTGCAGACGAGCTGGCTACCGCTGTTCCCGTGGCTGGTGGTGCCGGCGCTCGCCCCCCGGCCGCGCCCGGCGCTCCCCGGCGACACCAGCAGCGCCGGCACGCTGCCCTACGGCCTGGTCGGCGCCGGCGCCGTGGTCGCCGTCGCCGTCGCCACTCTCCTCACGCCCGGCTAGTGCCGGTTTCGAGTAGTCGCCAACCCGACCGGCTGGAGCCCGCGGTCACCTGACCACGGCTTCCAGCCAGCCGTGACGAACCGGTGACCCAGCTGCCCACCGCTAGGTCCTGAATGTTCTCTGCAGCACCAGGGCCAGCCCGAAGCCATAGGCCGGCAACAGGATGAACAGCAGCCACGGGGTTATGTTGACGACGAGGACGACCGCGAGAGCCGAGAGTACGACATAGATCACGAATGCCGGGGAGCGCAGGAGACGGCCGAGAACTCGGGTCGGTGTCATCTCCGCTACGGCCTCCAGGACCTCTTGCGCGTGAACATACGCCTCGCCCCCGCCAGGCGGAGCCCCTGAACCTGAGACCCGCGCTGGCCCTGACAGCCGCCTTGCCGACGTACATCGGCCCGACGTTGCTACCGGCTCCGACGACCCCGGCCCGAGATATATCCACCTCGCGTATGGCGGCCTCCGCCCACCCCGTATGCCCCGACTCCCGCGGCCGCTCGATCCGAGCAGGGCGCGGGCCGGGCCTGGGCCGTGTCAGCTCGCGGTCAGCTCGGCGGGGGCGCGGGGGATGTCGGGCTCGAGGTAGACGCGGCAGGTGGTGGGAGCGGCGGCGCGCAGGCGGCGCTCGGCCTCGTTGATCGCCGCGGCGACCTCGGCGACGGTCAGCCCCTCGTCGAGGCCGATCTTCGCGGCGACGAGCAGCTCGTCCGGCCCGAGGTGCAGGGTGCGCATGTGGATCACCGCCGTCACCGACGGCGCGGAGACCAGGGCCGCCCGGATCGCGGCGACCACGGCGGGCGTCGCGGCCTCGCCGACGAGCATGCCGTAGCTCTCGACGGCCACCACGATGGCCACGATCAGCAGCAGCACGCCGATGGCCAGCGTGCCGGCGCCGTCCCAGATCGGGTCGTCGGTCAGCAGCGTGAGCCCGACGCCGGCGAGCGCGAACACCAGGCCGATGAGGGCCGCGAAGTCCTCGAGCAGCACCACCGGCAACTCGGGCGCCCGGGCTTCCCGGATGAAGCGCCACCAGGTCGCGTCTCCCTTGTGGTGGCGTGACTCACGGATCGCGGTCCGGAACGAGAACCCCTCCAATCCGATCGCGACCAGCAGGACGATGACAGCGACGAGGCCGGACTCCAGATGGTGCGGGTGGCGCAGCTTCTCGACGCCCTCGTAGACGGAGAAGAGTCCACCGACGCTGAACAGCACGATGCCGACCAGGAAGCCGGCGATGTAGCGTGAGCGGCCGAACCCGAACGGGTGGTCCTCGTCGGCCGGCCGGACCGACTGGCGCTGGCCGAGCAGCAACAGCCCCTGGTTGCCGGAGTCGGCCACCGAGTGGATCGACTCGGCCAGCATCGATGACGACCCGGTGAACAGGAACGCGACGAACTTCGCCACCGCGATCCCCAGGTTGGCGGCCAATGCCGCCAGAACCGCCTTGGTACCGCCGCCCGCACTCACCCGAAACCGTCTCCTCACCAGAAACCGGGCCTTCCGACCCGCGACCTGCCGGCAAGTCTGCCAACTCCCCCAAGCGGGCGGGCCGCTGGGTGCTTCTACAGGCAGGTGGCAGCTGATAGTGCGAACACCCGGTGACGAGGCGCCCTCCCCCGCCACCGGTCCGGCGGCTCCCGCTGGTTCTAGGCCAGGTCGATGAGCTCGAGGAGGTCCGGGGACCAGTTGTCCTCGACGCCGTCGGGCAGCATGAGCACCTTGTCGGGGTTGAGCGCCTCCACGGCGCCCGGGTCGTGGGTGACGAGCACGACGGAGCCCTGGTAGGTCGCCAGCGCCGAGAGGATCTCCGCGCGCGACGCCGGGTCGAGGTTGTTGGTCGGCTCGTCGAGCAGCAGCACGTTCGCCGCCGAGCAGACCAGCCCGGCCAGCGCGAGGCGCGTCTTCTCGCCGCCGGACAGCGTCCCCGCGAGCTGGTCGACCGTCTCGCCGCTGAACAGGAACGCGCCGAGGATGCGGCGCAGCTCCACCTCGGAGGTGTCCGGGGCGGCGGAGCGCATGTTGTCCAGCAGCGAGCGGTCGTGGTCGAGCGTCTCGTGCTCCTGCGCGTAGTAGCCCATCCGCAGCCCGTGGCCCGGGTTGACCCGGCCGGTGTCCGCCGGCTCGACCCCGGCGAGGATCCGCAGCAGCGTCGTCTTGCCGGCCCCGTTGAGGCCGAGGACGACGACCCTGGTTCCCCGGTCGATCGCCAGGTCGACGTCGGTGAAGACCTCCAGCGACCCGTAGGACTTCGACAGTCCCTCGGCGGTCAGCGGGGTGCGCCCGCACGGCGCCGGGTTCGGGAAGCGCAGCTTCGCGACCTTGTCCGCGACCCGGGTCTCGGCGAGGCCGGCGGCCAGCCGGTCGGCGCGGCGGTCCATCTGGTGCGCGGCCCGTGCCTTGGTCGCCTTGGCGCGCATCTTGTCGGCCTGGGCCTTCAACGAGTCGATCTTCTTCTCGGCGTTCGCCCGCTCGCGCTTGCGCCGCTTCTCGTCCTGCTCGCGCTGGGTCAGGTAGGTCTTCCAGCCGACGTTGTAGACGTCGAGTGCGGTGCGGTTCGCGTCCAGGTGGAAGACCTTGTTGACGGACTTGTCGAGCAGGTCGACGTCGTGGCTGATCACGATCAGGCCGCCGGTGTGGGCCCGCAGGAAGTCCCGCAACCAGCCGATCGAGTCGGCGTCGAGGTGGTTGGTCGGCTCGTCGAGCAGCAGCGTCGCGTCGGCGTTGCCCGCGCCGGCGAACAGGATCCGGGCGAGTTCCACCCGGCGGCGCTGGCCGCCCGACAGGGTGCCGATCGCCTGCGCGAGCACGCGGTCGGGCAGGCCGAGCGACGAGCAGATCCGCGCGGCCTCCGCCTCGGCCGCGTAGCCGCCGAGCACGCCGAAGCGTTCCTCGAGCCGGCCGTAGCGGCGGATGGCCCGGTCACGGGCGGTGTCGTCGGCGAGCTCGGCCATCTCGACCTGCAGCTTGTCCATGTCGCGCAGGAGCTCGTCGAGGCCGCGGGCGGACAGCACCCGGTCGCGGGCCGACTCGGTCAGGTCGCCGCTGCGCGGGTCCTGCGGCAGGTAGCCGACCTCGCCTCGCACGTCGATCTTGCCGCCGAACGGCAGGGTCTCCCGCGCCAGCGTCTTCAGGAGGGTCGTCTTGCCCGCGCCGTTGCGTCCGACGAGACCGATCCGGTCCCCCGGCTGCACTCGGAACGACACCGGCTCGACGAGGATCCTGGCTCCGGCCCGCAGCTCCAGGTCGGTCGCGATGATCATGAAGTATGTGGCCTCTCGGGACGTGGACGTGGGAGGACAGCCACGACCGCGCGCGGCGGCCGCTCGTCAGGGCAGGCAGGAAGGCGGGTAGGCGGCCAGCGGTCAGCCCGTTGGCGGGCCGACTTGGCTCGCTCGCTCACTCCAGCTGGACGAGGCGCTCCATCAGGTACCTGAGGCCGTTTCCGATCGGTCCGGGGCTCGGCCCCGGGGCAATGGACTCGGGCGTGGACGAGGCCCGCCCGCGAGAACGACCGGCGGCCCACGCCGCCCCCGCGCGGTCGACAGGCGCTCGGCCCGCGTCACGGCGGAGGCATCATCTCCAGGGTACGTGCGCCGGGGCGGCGAGATCCTCGCCCAGGGTGTTAAACCGGCGTCACTCAGCCACCGCCCGCTCGGGTGGCCAGCCGGCCGGCTCGGGCCCGCCGGCCGCTACCTAGCTCAGGCGGGTGACGTTCACCGTGACGCCAAGCGACGACGAGGTGCCGCCCGAGTAGACGCCGCGCATGGGCGACACGTCGTCGTAGTCGCGGCCGCGGGCGACGACGACGTGCCGCTCGCCCGCGCGCACGGCGTTGGTCGGGTCGAAGCCCCACCAGTCGCCGAACCAGCCCTCCACCCAGGCGTGACTCTGGCCCTCGACCGTCTCCCCCGGCTCGGCGTCCACGAGCGGGTGCAGGTAGCCGGACACGTATCGGCCCGGCATCCCGGCCGCGCGCATCAGTACCAGCGCGAGGTGCGCGAAGTCCTGGCAGACGCCCTCGCACTGCCGCCAGGCCTCGACGGCGGACGTGTGCACGCCGGTCGTGCCCGGGCGGTAGGTCAGCCGGTCGCGTACCCAGTCGCCGACGGCGAGCACGAAGTCGGCCGGGTCGTGCGCCGCGGCGAGCTCCCTGCCCGCCTCGACGAGCTCGGGGTGGTCGGGGGTGTAGCGGGCGGGGCGGAGGAACTCGACGTGCCGGTCGGCGGTCTCGTCGGAGCGCAGCGCCGGCCAGCTCGCGGCACCGGCGGGCGGCTCATGCTCGGGCGCGGTGCGCACCAACGAGCGCCCGGTGACCACCAGCTCCGTATGCGGGGTGTGGATGTCGAACGCGGTCACCTGGGTACCCCAGTAGTCCCAGTACCGGTAGGTGGTGACCGCCGGCTCGGTGCGCACGGTCGCCTCCAGCGTCAGCTGCCCGCTGCCGGTCTGCGGAACGATCCGCGCCTCGTTGTACGACGACAGGACCGGGCTGGAGTACCGATAACCCGTCGAGTGCTCCACGCGTATCTGCCAGCTCATGTCAGTCCTTCCGGAGCGGGGTCAGACCGGGACCTTGGTGGCCCAGGCACGCGGCGACTCCCGGGCGAAGTAGCGGTCCGTGATGGCGGCGCTGACCTCCGAGCAGGTCCGCTGCATGCCGCGCAGCAGCTCCGGCATGTCCTCGACCAGCTCGTCGACGCCGCGGAACTCCAGCTCGGTACGGGCCAGGCCCACGCCACGGCGGGCCGCGTCATGCACCGTGGTCCGCCCACCCCGGCGGCCGCTGTCGAGCTCGGCGAGGATCTGCTCGGCGAGCGCGAGCGACCAGTAGACCGAGCGCGGGAACAGCCGGTCCAGCAGCAGGAACTCGGCGACCCGGGAGGCGTCGACCGCGCGCCGGTAGGTGCGCAGGTAGGACTCGTGCGCGCCACAGGAACGCAGCAGGCTCACCCAGCTCTGCGAGTTCGGGTCGTCGCCGATGCTCGACGACAGCAGCCGGGCGGTCATGTCGACCCGCTCCAGGCTGCGGCCGAGCGCCAGGAACCGCCAGCCGTCGTCGCGGGCCAGGGTGGCGTCCACCAGCCCGGCGAGCATCGCGGTGCGCTCGCGGATGTACCGGAAGAAGATGTGCGGGCCGAGGCGGCGGGCGAGCTGCTCGGTGTGGTCGAGCTCGTTCCAGGTCGCGTTGAGGCATTCCCAGGCCTCGCTGGACACGACCACCCGGGCGCTGCGCGCGTTCTCCCGAGCCGCCGAGATCGCGCCGACGATGCTCGACGAGTTGTTCCGGTCATAGCCCAGCAGCTCGACGACCAGGTGCGAGTCGACAGATCCGGCGGGCGGCGGGGTTCCCATCACCGCGAGCAGCTCACGCCCGGCCGACGCCTCGTCCAACCAGGGGTCCTCCAGCACGCGGTGGACGTGGACGTCGAGGATGCGCGACGTGCTCTCGGCCCGCTCGACGTACCGGCCGATCCAGAACAGGGACTCCGCGATCCGGCTCAGCATGTGGCCACCGCCTCGTCCTGGTCGCGCTGTTGGTTCTGTTGTTGCTGTTGTTGTTGCTCGCCGGACGAGTCTGGTCCTAGGTCGGGGCCCTGGGCGGTCTCGAAGTCGCCGACGACGTGGCGGCCGTAGGCGCCGGGGCGTTCGCCCTCGGCGAGCTCGGGCGCGAGTACCCAGGTGTCCTTCGAGCCGCCGCCCTGGCTGGAGTTGACCACCAGGCTGCCTCTGGGCAGCGCGACCCGGGTGAGCCCGCCGGGCAGAACCCAGATCCGGTTGCCATCGTTGACGGCGAACGGCCGCAGGTCGATGTGGCGCGGGCCGAGCCGGTCGCTGGACAGCGTCGGCGACGTCGACAGCCGCACCACGCGCTGCGCGATCCAGCCCCGCGGGTCGGCGATCACCTGCGTGCGCAGCGTCGCCAGCTCCTCGTCGGTGGCCTGCGGCCCGATGACGATGCCCTTGCCACCGGAGCCGTCGACCGGCTTGACGACGAGCTCGTCGAGGTGGTCGAGCACGTAGGCGCGCTGGTCGGGATCCTCGACCCGGTACGTGTCGACGTTGGGCAGGATCGGCTCCTCGCCGAGGTAGTACCGGATCAGTTCCGGGACGTAGGTGTACATGAGCTTGTCGTCGGCGACGCCGTTGCCGACGCCGTTGGCGATCGTGACCCGCCCGGCCCGGGCGGCGTTGACCAGCCCGGCGCAGCCGACGACCGACTCGGGCCGGAACTGCAGCGGGTCGAGCCAGTCGTCATCGACCCGGCGGTAGATGACGTGCACAGGCTGCTCACCCTCGGTGGTGCGCATCGTCACCCGGTTGTTACGGATCGTGAGGTCACGGCCCTCGACCAGCTCGACGCCCATCTGCCGGGCGAGCAGCGCGTGCTCGAAGTAGGCCGAGTTGTAGATGCCCGGGGTGAGCACGACGACCGTCGGATCGGCCACCTCGGGCGGCGCCGCGGCGCGCAGCGCGTGCAGCAGATGCGAGGCGTAGTCGGCGACCGGGCGGACCCGGTGGGTGGCGAACAGCTCCGGGAACACCCTGGTCATCGCCCGGCGGTTCTCGATGACGTAGCTGACCCCGCTCGGCACCCGGACGTTGTCCTCGAGCACCCGGAAGCGACCGTCCTCGTCGCGGATCAGGTCGATGCCGGAGACGTGGCAGCGCACCCCGTTGGGCGGGTCGATGCCGTGCGCGGCCCGGTGGAAGTGCGAGCTGGACATCACCAGCCGGCGCGGCAGGATGCCCTCCTCGAGGACCTCGGCGCGGCCGTAGACGTCGGCGAGGAACGCCTCCAGCGCGCGCACCCGCTGGACCACGCCACGTTCGATGGTGTCCCACTCGGAGCCCGACAGCAGCCGGGGAACCAGGTCCAGCGGGAACGGGCGCTCCTCCCCGAAGAGGATGAACGTGATCCCCGCGTCCCGGAACGCCCGGTCGAGCGCCGCCTTGCGGGCCGCCAGGTCACCACTGCTCAGTGGCCGCAACGCGTCGTAGAGAGCCGCGTACACCTCTCGAGGCGTGTCAGCAGCCTCGAAAACCTCGTCCCAAGCGGCGGTGGCCTGCACCTCCGCCGGATATCCCTCGAACAGGTCCGCCACGGCCGCAGCGTAGGGCGCGGATGTTTCCACGACATAACCAACCGATCTACCCCAACGGTGACCAGAACCACTCCACCAGAACACCGGAAGGCCACCCCTAAGACACCACGGTCGCCCGTGGTCCTGCGTCGCCCGCCGCGACCCGCGCTCCCGAGCAGGCCAGGACCGTGAGAGGCTGGGCGGCGGCGCCACGGATCAGGCGCGGCCGCCGCGCGACCGGCGCTCCAGACATCTCTGGCCCTGACCTCGATCGGAAAGGCCGCACACGCCATGACGACGCTGCTGGTGACCGGTGCCGCCGGCTTCATCGGATCGAACTTCGTGCGCTACTGGCGCACCTGGCACCCGGCCGACCGGATCGTCGCGCTCGACGCGCTCACCTACGCCGGCCTGCGCGAGAACCTCGCCGACGTGCTCGACGCCGCGGCGGACGAGGGCGAGGCGACGTTCGTCCACGGCGACATCCGCGACCGGGAGCTCATCGAGTCGCTGCTGCGCGAGCACAGGGTCGACACGGTGGTCAACTTCGCCGCCGAGTCGCACAACAGCCTGGCGATCCTGCGGCCCGGTGACTTCTTCTCCACCAACGTGATGGGTACCCAGACCCTCCTGGAGGCGGCCCGCACGGTGGGCGTCGGCCGGTTCCACCAGATCTCCACCTGCGAGGTCTACGGCGACCTGGACCTCGACGACCCGGGAGCCTTCACCGAGGACTCGCCCTACCTGCCGCGCACCCCCTACAACGCGGCCAAGGCCGGCGGTGACCACGCCGTACGCGCCTACGGCTACACCTACGGCCTGCCGATCACCATCACGAACTGCTCGAACAACTACGGGCCGTACCAGTTCCCGGAGAAGGTCATCCCGCTGTTCATCGCCCGGGCGCTGCGGGGCGAGCCGCTGCCGCTGTACGCGTCCACRAAGAACCGGCGCGAGTGGCTGCACGTCACCGACCACTGCCGGGCGATCGACGCGGTGCTCGAACGCGGCCGGATCGGCGAGACCTACCATGTCGGCAGCGGCGTCGAGGCTGACATCGAGACCATCGCCGACACGATCCTCGCCGAGCTCGGCCTGCCCGACACGCTCAAGACGATCGTGCCGGACCGCCCGTCGCACGACCGTCGCTACCTGCTGGACTCCGGCAAGCTGCGCGCGGAGCTGGGCTGGGCACCGCAGATCGAGTTCACCGACGGCATGCGCTCGACGATCGCCTGGTACCGCGACAACGAGTCCTGGTGGAGTCCGCTCATCGGCCGCTCCCCCGTCCAGGAGACCGCCTGGAGCGGCACCTGACCGACCGTCCTCGGCACGGGGCCGATTCGCGGGTCCATTCGCCGGTCGGCCCCGGCCCGGTCATCGAAATGCCAGCTCAACGACGTCAGCAAGGGCGTGTGCGGGCGAGCTCGGCGCACTAGGCTGCGAGATGTGCCGGATTTGCCTGGTCGGTCAAGATGAGGGGGCCGGGGCCCAGGGTGCTCGGCCTGGTGCTCGCTGGTGGCAAGGGGACGCGGCTGGCTCCGCTCACCGCCGACCGTGCCAAGCCCGCGGTGCCGTTCGGCGGGCTGTACCGGCTGGTCGACTTCGCGCTGTCGAACCTGGTGAACGCCGGCTACCTGCGGATCGCGGTGCTCACCCAGTACAAGAGCCACAGCCTGGACCGGCACATCACCACCACCTGGCGGATGAGCACCCTGCTGGGCAACTACATCACCCCGGTGCCAGCCCAGCAGCGCCTCGGCCCGCAGTGGTTCGCCGGCAGCGCCGATGCCATCCACCAGTCGCTCAACCTGGTCCATGACGAGTCCCCGGACATCGTGGTCGTCTTCGGCGCGGACCACGTCTACCGGATGGACCCGCGCCAGATGGTCGCCCAGCACATCGAGACCGGCGCCGGGGTGACGGTCGCCGCGCTGCGGGTGCCGCGCACGGAGGCCGAGGGGTTCGGCGTCATCCGGCCGGCGGCCGACGGCCGCACGATCGAGGCGTTCCTCGAGAAGCCGGCCGACCCGCCGGGGCTCCCGGACTCGCCCGACGAGACGTTCGCGTCGATGGGCAACTACGTCTTCTCGACGAAGGTGCTCCTCGACGCCCTGCACGCCGACGCCGCCGACCCGGACAGCGTGCATGACATGGGCGGCGACATCATCCCGAGGCTCGTCAACCAGGGCCTCGCCGGCGTCTACGACTTCAGCGAGAACGAGGTTCCCGGCGCCAAGGAGCGCGACCGGGGCTACTGGCGGGACGTGGGAACGATCGACGCCTACTTCGACGCCCACATGGACCTGTGCACCCTCGAACCGGTGTTCAACCTGTACAACCCGCACTGGCCGATCCTGACCAGCGTCCCGTCGCTGCCGCCGGCGAAGTTCGTCCGGGACGCCCCCGGCCGCACCGGCATGGCGGTGGACAGCATCGTGAGCAACGGGGTGATCGTCTCCGGTGGCCTGCTGCGCCGCTCGGTCCTGTCCCCCGGGGTGCGGGTGAACTCGTGGGCACGGGTGGAGAACGCGGTGGTCATGAACAACACCGTGGTCGGCCGGCGGGCGGTGGTGCGGGACGCGATCCTCGACAAGAACGTCGTCGTCCCGCCCGGCGCCGAGGTCGGCGTCGACAAGGAGCACGATCTGGCTCGCGGGTACACGGTCAGCGCCGAGGGCATCACCGTCGTCGGCAAGGGCGTCACCGTCGAGTAGCCGGCCGTCTCGGCCTCGTCCGGCACCAACCCCCCAGCAACACCAACACCTCAGCAAAAGGACCACGTGGGATGCGCGTCGCGCTGCTGACCCGGGAGTACCCGCCGAACGTCTATGGCGGCGCCGGCGTGCACGTCGAGTACCTGGCCCGCGAGCTCGCTCGCCTCGTCGACCTGACCGTCCACTGCGAGGGCGACCCGAAGGCGGATGACCCGGCCATCCCGTCGCCCAGCGCAGGCGGCCCGGTCCCGGCGGTCCGGCGTCACCGGCCGTGGACCGAGCTGGACGGCGCGAACGACGCTCTTCGCACCTTCTCTCTGGACCTGTCCATGGCGGGCGCGGCGACCATCGACCTGGGCGGCGTGGACCTCATCCACTCGCACACCTGGTACACGAACCTGGGCGGCCACCTCGCGGCGATGCTCGCCGGGGTGCCACACGTGCTGACGTCGCACTCGCTGGAACCGCGCCGCCCGTGGAAGGCCGAGCAGCTCGGCGGCGGCTACCGACTGTCCTCCTGGGCGGAGAAGACCGCCATCGAGGCCGCGTCCGCCGTCGTCGCCGTCAGCGCTGGCATGAGGACCGACATCCTCGACGCCTACCCCGGTGTCGACCCGGCGAGGGTCCACGTCATCCGCAACGGGATCGACACGGACGAGTACTCCCCCGACCTGGGCACCGACGTGCTGGAACGCCACGGCGTCGACCCGGACCGCCCGTCGGTGGTCTTCGTCGGCCGGATCACCCGGCAGAAGGGCGTACCGGTGCTGCTGCGCGCGGCGGCGGAGCTGGACCCGCGCGCCCAGCTGGTCCTGTGCGCCGGCGCTCCAGACACCCCCGAGCTGCTGGCGGAGGTGACCGAGCTCGTCGACGCGCTCCATGCCCGCCGCGACGGCGTCATCTGGATCTCCGGCATGCTCCAGAAGCCCGAGGTCATCCAGCTGCTCTCGCACGCCTCCCTGTTCGCCTGCCCGTCGGTCTACGAGCCGCTGGGCATCGTCAACCTGGAGGCCATGGCCTGCGGCGCCGCGGTCGTCGCCTCCCGGGTCGGCGGCATCCCCGAGGTCGTCGACGACGGGGTTACCGGCCTCCTCGTCCCCCCGGACGACCCGCCGGCGCTGGCCGCGGCCATGAACGAGCTCCTGGCGGATCCCGCGCGCTCCGGAGCCATGGGCCGGGCAGGCCGCGACCGCGCCGTCACCGAGTTCGGCTGGCCCGCCGTCGCCCGCCAGACCGCCCGCCTCTACGAGTCCCTCCTCGCCGGCTGACACCCGGCCACCGGGCAGCCAAAAGAGCCCAAGTCCTTGTGGACTTGGGCTCTTCAACCGCCGGGGGCGATCACCCGTCGCCTCGTAGTTCTTACCTATTTTGGCTTCGGACTCGTCCTCGACGGCACTAGCTACATACCTCCAGTGCCGACCCGCAAACACAGCGTTACAAGATTTTCTGGACCCGCGACAGTTGCGCCGGCGCACCAGTCCGCCGGCGACACCCCGCGGCTCCAACAGGCCTGCCAACAGCCGGCAAGTCGCACGGATCCGCCAGCGTTCGATCAAGCCAAGGTACGAGCGCACCACCGGTCGCGCCGACCCACCATCGAAGCGCCCCCATGCGGTCCAGGACGACACTCATCGCCAGATGCACGTGCATATGCTCACCCATATGCACGCGCTACCATAAAGTGACCGTGTCGCCCACAGACTTCCGGAGTTCGCCCCATGGATCGGTTGGTCGATGCGACGTGCCAGCGCTCGCGGGCTCCGCGGAGGAAAACGACCATGACCATGCGCGAACGACCTCAACCTCCAGCCGTCGACCACGACTCCGGCCGGTTCCCGGTCGCCGTCGTCGTCGACGGCTGGAATGTCCGGAGCCAGGTCAGCCGGGCCTTCGGCCAGGCCAGGCACGTGACGTACCCGGGACTCGTCGGCGGTCTCCGGGCCTACGGGCTCGAGGTGGTCTCCGCCGACCTCGCGCTTGGCATCGAGCCGGCGGACGGGCCACGGTCGGTCACCCCCGGAGGCAGGCTGGCGGCGGCGCTGGCCGACAACAACGAGTTCGCGCGGCGGTGGGAGACGACTCCCGGTGCCAGGACTCTGCCCGGCCGGCTGCGGTTGTCGGACACCCGAGGAGAGTTGGAGGAGAAGCTGGTCGACGTCCTCTGCGCCGTCCAGATCTGCCGTCTGGCCACCCAGATTCAGCAGGGTGACTCATCAGCCCGTGGAATCGTCCTACTCAGCCGCGACATGGATCTCATCCCGGCGTGCCAGTTCGCGCACGAACTCGATGTTCCCGTCTGGGTCGCGGCCCGGGAGACCGTCCACCGGCGCCGCCGAGATCACGGCTGGCTTCTCCTGGATGACGCCGCATTGGCCACGATGGCCGGGTTTCGCGGCCGGGCGGTGCTCGAACGGCGAGCGACGGTCGCCCGGCTCCTCCATCCGGCCGCCGGGATGCCCCCGCCCCCGTGCCGCGTGATCGTGTCCAGCGTCGACGGTCCCGGACGGTCGGTGCGGCTCCACAGCCGGGACGGTGGCGTACCAGCCTCGGCGCCCGTCACGGCCATGCCGCGAGGGGTTCGACCCGGCAGAAGTGTGGATCTCTTCCCCATCGGGGTTGACATCAATGAGCACAACGGATTCCCGATCCTCCTGCTGGACCGACGCCCCAACCCGGGCTTGCCCAGCGGAATCGCCACTGGCGTGGTGGAACGTTGCCTGGACCAGCTCAGGCGGCAGATCAGGGTGGCGGGCGCGACGCACGTCGTGTACGTACCGGTGGGAGCCGCCCTGCCGGGCGAGCGGACGCTTCTGCTCATGCCGGCCGGTGGACGCGCGCTGTACATCGGTCCGGCTGGCGCCGTGGGCGGCCAGGCCTCGGGGCAGGACCGACGGGTACGCGTCGTCACAATCACCGAGGTACGGCCAACACTCAGTGCGCCGGTGTACCGCCAGGTCCGCGAGGTAACCGGGCGGCCGATGGAGTACGCCGTCGGGCAGCTGGAGTTCGGGCACAGAACGGTCATCATCGCGCACCAGGAATCACGCCTGGCGACTGGAGACCGCCTAGCTGTGATCACTGTTGGCGTATCGACCGGCGCTCAGGCCACGGTGCCGCTCATGATGCAGCTTGGCTCCCGGCTGCCTGAGCGGAAGACCATGACGTAAAAAAAACTCGCCGGAAGTCCGATGGACTTCCGGCGAGAGCCGGCCCTTGCGTCCGGCACGGCACGAGCGCGCGGAACCTTCCCATGCGCAGTCGCAGCATACCTCAGAAGCCACGGCGGGGCGGCGACGTTCCGTGCGGCTCCAGCGTGACGATCTCCGTCGCGTCCGTCGCCTGCCGGTGCCCGCATCACCGGGATGCGCCACCGAGACGTCCCGTCCTCGACCTGTCAGACGTTGAAACCAAGGGCGCGGAGCTGCTCGCGGCCGTCTTCGGTGATCTTGTCGGGGCCCCACGGGGGCATCCAGACCCAGTTGATCGTGATGTCGGTGACCAGCGAGTCCGGGCCGTCGACGAGCGCGGACCGGGCCTGGTCCTCGATCACGTCGGTGAGCGGGCAGGCGGCTGACGTCAGCGTCATGTCGAGGGTGGCGGCGTTGTCGTCGGAGACAGTGATCCCGTAGACGAGGCCGAGGTCGACGACGTTGATGCCGAGCTCGGGGTCGACGACGTCGCGCATCGCCTCCTCGATGTCCTCGATCGCCGCCTTGTCGACGGACGGGGCACTGAGCCGGGGCTGGCTGGCCGCGCCGGGCACCATGGCGCCCGCGGTCACGGCCTCCGGCAGCGGGGCGTCCTCGGCCAGAGCGGTGTCGGAAGGAGCGGTGCTGTCGTTCATGCCTGCTTCTCCTGCTCGGGAACGGACCCGGCCTCTAGAGGAAGGGGGGATGCCTCGGCGGCGGAGTCGGTGGGCGACCCGCTGGCGGCCTGGGCAGTGGCGTCCTTCCAGGCCATCCAGCCCAGCAGCGCGCACTTGACCCGGGCCGGGTACTTCGACACCCCGGCGAACGCGACCGCGTCCTCGAGGACGTCCTCGTCCGGCTCGACGGTGCCGCGGGACTGCATGAGCGCCAGGAACTCGCGTTCCAGCGTCATCGCGTCCTCGACACTGCGGCCGATGACCAGGTCGGTCATCACGCTCGCGGACGCCTGGCTGATCGAGCAGCCCTCGCCCTCGTAGGAGACGTCCACGACCGTGTCATCGAGGATCTTCACCCGCACCGTGACCTCGTCGCCGCAGGTCGGGTTGACGTGATGCACCTCGGCGTCGAACGGCTCGCGCAGCCCACGGTGGTGCGGGTTGCGGTAATGGTCCAGGATGATCTCCTGGTACATCGAGTCCAGCTTCACGCTCCGAAGAACCTCCGCACCCCGGCCAACCCTTCCACCAACGCGTCGATCTCGCCGGTGGTGGTGTAAAGGTGGAACGACGCCCTGGTCGTCGCGGGAACGCCGTAGCGCAGGCACACCGGCCGGGCACAGTGGTGGCCGACGCGAACGGCGATCCCCTGCTCGTCGAGGACCTGGCCGACGTCATGCGGGTGGATCGCTCGTCCGTCCTTGCCCGCGAGCAGGAACGAGATCGCCCCGCCCCGGTCGACGGCCTCGGCCGGGCCGATGATCCGCAGTCCGGGCACCTCGACGAGCCGCTCCAGCGCGTAGATGGTGAGCGCGTGCTCGTGCGCGGCGACGGCGGCCATCCCGGCCCCGCCCGCGAGCCCCGTCAGGTAGTCGACGGCGGCRCCGAGCCCGACCGCCTGGGCGATCATCGGGGTGCCGGCCTCGAACCGGTGCGGCGGCGGGGCGTAGGTGCTCCCCTCCATCGTCACCAGCTCGATCATCTCGCCACCACCGAGGAACGGCGGCATGACCTCGAGCAGCTCCCGGCGCCCCCACAGCACGCCGATGCCGGTCGGGCCGCACATCTTGTGCCCGGTGAAGGCGAAGAAGTCGACGCCGAGCGCCGCCACGTCCACCGGCAGGTGCGGCACCGACTGCGAGCCGTCGACCACGGTCAGCGCCCCGACCTCGCGGGCGCGGGCGGCGATCGTCGCCACCGGGTTGACCGTGCCCAGGATGTTCGACTGGTGGACGAACGAGACGACCTTCGTCCGGGCGTTGACGACCTCGTCCAGGTTGGACAGGTCGAGCCGGCCGTCGTCGGTCAGACCAAGCCAGCGCAGCGTCGCGCCGGTGCGCTGGCAGAGCATCTGCCAGGGCACCAGGTTCGAGTGGTGCTCCATCTCGGTGATGACGACCTCGTCGCCCGGGCCGAGCCGGAAGCGCTCGGCCTCGCCGCCGTGGGACGCCGCGTTACTGAACGCGTAGGCGACGAGGTTGAGCGCCTCGGAGGAGTTCTTGGTGAAGACGACCTCGTGCCGGTCGGGCGCGCCGATGAACGCGGCGACCTTGTCGCGGGCGGCCTCGTAGAGCGCGGTCGCCTCCTCGGCGAGCACGTGGATGCCGCGGTGCACGTTGGCGTTGTGCAGCTCGTAGTACTCACGCTCGGCGTCGAGCACCGCGCGCGGCTTCTGCGACGTCGCCGCGCTGTCGAGGTAGACGAGCGGCCTGTCGCCGTGCACGACCCGGTCGAGGATCGGGAAGTCCTTGCGGACGAGCTCCACGTCGAACTCCGCGACGTCGAGCTTGAGAGTGCCAGCCATCGCGCTCACGCTCCCGCGCCGACCTTGACGTACCTGTCGTAGCCGCCCTCTTCGAGCGTGGCCGCGAGCTCCGGGCCGCCCTCGTCGACGATCTTCCCGCCGGCCATCACGTGCACGAACTCCGGCTGCACGTAGCGCAGGATCCGGGTGTAGTGCGTGATCAGCAGTGTGCCGGTCTCGCCGGTCGCGCGGACCGCGTTGATCCCCGCGGAGACGACCCGCAACGCGTCCACGTCGAGGCCGGAGTCGGTCTCGTCGAGGATCGCGATCTTCGGCTTGAGCAGCGTCATCTGCAGGATCTCGTGACGCTTCTTCTCGCCGCCGGAGAAGCCCTCGTTCACGCCGCGCTCGGCGAACGCCGGGTCCACCTCGAGGTCCTTCATCGCCTCCTTGACCTCCTTGATCCACAGCCGCAGCTTCGGGGCCTCGCCCCGGACGGCCGTGGCGGAGGTACGCAGGAAGTTGGAGACGGAGACGCCGGGCACCTCGACCGGGTACTGCATGGCCAGGAAGATGCCGGCGCGGGCGCGGGCGTCGACGCTCATCGCGAGCACGTCCTCGCCGTCCAGCGTGATCGAGCCCTCGGTCACCGTGTACTTCGGGTGGCCGGCGATCGAGTAGGACAGCGTCGACTTGCCGGAGCCGTTCGGCCCCATGATCGCGTGCGTCTCGCCCTTGCGGACGGTCAGGTCGACGCCCTTCAGGATCTCGCGCGGGCCCTCGCCGTCGGTCTCCACCGTGACGTGCAGGTTCTGGATCTCCAAGGTCGACACCGGTCAGGTCACCTTCACTTAAGGTTGGCGGCGGCCAGGTCGACGTAGACGTCGCCGCCCTCGATGGTCACGGGATAGGTGGGCACCGGGTCGGTGGCCGGGAGGCAGGTCGGCTTGCCGCTCTCCAGGTCGAACTGGGAGCCGTGCAGCCAGCACTCGATCTTCCCGTCCTCGACCTCGCCGTCCGACAGCTGGACGTCCTGGTGCGAGCACTCGTCCCGGATCGCGAACACCCGTCCGCCGGAGCGCACCACGCACACCGGCGTCGGCTCGTCCGCACCCTCTACATCAAGCTCGACGCCCAGCGCCGCCTCCTCGGCGACGTCGTCGAGCGCGCACACCCTCTGCCGACTCACGAGCCCACCGCCGCCAGCTCGGCGTCGACGGTGGCGGTCACCCGCTCACGCAGCGACTCGATGCCGACCCGGTCGAGCACCTCGCCGAAGAAGCCGCGCACGACCAACCGGCGCGCCTCCTCGGCCGGGATCCCCCGGGCCATCAGGTAGAACAGCACCTCGTCGTCGAACCTGCCCGTCGCGCTGGCATGGCCGGCGCCGGCCACCTCACCGGTGAGGATCTCCAGGTTCGGCACCGAGTCGGCCCGCGCCCCGTCGGTCAGCACCAGGTTGCGGTTGATCTCGTAGGTGTCGGTACCGACCGCGTCCGCGCCGATGAGCACGTCACCGATCCACACCGAGTGCGCGTCGAGGCCCCGCAGGGCGCCCTTGTAGGTCACCCGGCTGCGGCAGTTGCGCTCCTGGTGGGTGACCAGCAGGCGGTGCTCCTGGTGCTGTCCGGCGTCGGTGAAGAACAGCCCGGCCAGCTCCGCGTCCCCGCCGGGGCCGCGGTAGTCGACCGTCGGGTTGATCCGCACCAGGTGGCCGCCCAGCGTGATGTGGGTGGCCCGCAGCTTCGCGTCCCGGCCGAGCGAGAAGGCGTGCGCCCCGGCGTGCACCGCGTCGCCGTCCCAGTCCTGCAGCGAGACGAAGGTGACCGACGCGCCGTGGCCGACGTACACCTCGACGTTGCCGGCGTACTTCGCCGTGCCGGTGTGGTCGAGAACCACGGTCGCGCGCGCGAACGGGCCGACCTCGATCGCCAGGTGGCTGTAGCAGACCCCGCCTTCGCCCCGCAGCGCCACCATGACCGGCTCGGTCAGCTCGGCCTCGGCCGGGACCGTGACGGCGACGGCGCCGCCGGCCCGCACTGTCGCGAACGCCGCGACCCGGTCGACCGGGGTGAGCACCCGGCCGACGCGCGGGTCGCCCGAGTCCACGAACTCGACCTCGACGCCCTCCGGCGCCGCGACCGAGATGTCGATCTTCCCGTCGGGCTCCTGGCCGGCGATCAGCGGCTTGAGCGGGCGCAGCGGGGTGAACCGCCAGGCCTCCTCCCGACCGGTCGGCACGGGGTGGGCCTCGGGGTCACGGGACCGGACCGGGGCGCTYGGCGCCGGCACCATCGGCGGGCGGCCGGTGGCGTCAATGACCGCCATCAGCCGACCGAGCCTTCCATCTGCAGCTCGATCAGCCGGTTGAGCTCGAGGGCGTATTCCATCGGCAACTCACGGGCGATCGGCTCGACGAAGCCGCGCACGATCATCGCCATCGCCTCGTCCTCGGCCAGGCCCCGGCTCATCAGGTAGAAGAGCTGGTCCTCGCCGACCTTGGAGACGCTGGCCTCGTGACCGATCGACGCGTCGTCCTCGCGGACGTCGACGTACGGGTAGGTGTCGGACCGGCTGACCGTGTCGACGAGCAGCGCGTCGCACTTCACGGTCGAGCGCGACTGCGTCGCGCCCTCGTGGATCTGCACGAGGCCGCGGTAGGACGTCCGGCCGCCGCCGCGGGCCACCGACTTGGAGATGATCTGTGACGACGTGCGCGGCGCCGCGTGCACCATCTTGGCGCCGGCGTCCTGGTGCTGGCCCGCGCCGGCAAACGCGATCGAGAGCACCTCGCCGCGGGCCCGCTCGCCGAGCAGCCACACCGCCGGGTACTTCATCGTCACCTTGGAGCCGATGTTGCCGTCGATCCACTCCATCGTGCCGCCCTCCTGGCAGGCGGCCCGCTTGGTCACCAGGTTGTAGACGTTGTTGGACCAGTTCTGGATGGTCGTGTACCGGCAGCGCGCGTTCTTCTTGACGACGATCTCGACGACCGCGGAGTGCAGCGAGTCCGACGAGTAGACCGGCGCGGTGCAGCCCTCGACGTAGTGCACGTAGGCACCCTCGTCGACGATGATCAGTGTCCGCTCGAACTGGCCCATGTTCTCGGTGTTGATCCGGAAGTAGGCCTGCAGCGGGATATCGACGTGCACACCCGGCGGGACGTAGATGAACGAGCCGCCCGACCAGACGGAGGTGTTCAGCGCGGCGAACTTGTTGTCGCCGACCGGGATCACCGAGCCGAAGTACTCCTTGAAGATCTCCGGGTGCTCGCGCAGGCCGCTGTCGGTGTCGAGGAAGATGACGCCCTGCTCCTCGAGGTCCTCACGGATCTTGTGGTAGACGACCTCGGACTCGTACTGGGCAGCGACGCCGGAGATGAGGCGCTGCTTCTCCGCCTCCGGGATGCCGAGCTTGTCGTAGGTGTCCTTGATGTCCGCGGGCAGGTCGTCCCAGCTCTCCGCCTGCTTCTCGGTGGAGCGGACGAAGTACTTGATGTTGTCGAAGTCGATGCCCGAAAGGTCCGCGCCCCACGTCGGCATCGGCTTGYGCTCGAAAAGCTTCAGGCCCTTAAGCCTAAGGTCGGTCATCCACGACGGCTCGGACTTCTTCGCCGAGATACCGCGGACCACCGTCTCGGACAGGCCACGCTCGACGTCGTCGGCATAGGCGTCGGCGTCGGCCCAGCCGAACTTGTACGAGCCAAGCCCCTCGAGGGCGGTCTCGGCAGAGGTAGTCATGTCGTTATGATCCTCACGGGCACGGGAGAGTTCCTCGTCGGCACCGAGGACCCGGTGCCGGTAGCGGTCTTGCCGGGGACGTGCGTCGTGCAGACACCGTCGCCGTGGGCGATGGTGGCGAGCCGTTGGACGTGGCTGTCGAGTAACCGGGACAGCGCCGCCGTCTCCGCGTCACACAGCGCGGGGAAGCGCTCGGCGACATGCTGGACCGGGCAGTGGTGCTGGCAGATCTGGGTACCGCTGGGCACCTCGGAGACGCTGGCCGTGTAGCCGGCGTCGGTCATCGCCGCCGCGAGCGCCGCGGGACGGTCCTCCTCCGGTACACCCTCGACCGCGGCCGCGAGCAGGGTCTCCAGCTCCTGGCCGCGCCGCTCGGCGAACGCGGCGACCGCGCCGCCGCCCGCGACCTCGTCGAGAAACCGCAGCGCACCGGCCGCGAGGTCGGAGTAAGCCGTCGGACCGGCCTCCTCGTGCCCCGCGTCGGTCAACGCGTAGTGTCGGGCCGGGCGCCCCCGGCCTCGCGGGCCACGGGCGTGCACGGTCGTGGGCGTGATGATCCCGTCCGCGACCATCGCGTCGAGGTGGCGACGCACCGCCGCCGGCGAGAGGTCGAGCCGGCGCGCGAGGTCCGCGGCGGTCGAGGCCCCCGCCTCCAGCAGGATGCGCACGACACGATCCCGGGTGCGCACATCGGCCCCCGCCGGCATCAACGCCGGCGAGACCGCGGCACCTGGGCCCGCGTCGAGGTCCTGCGTGGATTTCACAACACCAGTGTGCCCTATTTACCGGCCACCGTCGAACCGGCGTCCCACCACTGTGATCCGTCAGTCTCTTCCCGGCCGGGCGCCCCCCTCTATTATCCAGACCACCCTGCGGGCGGCCGCGACGTGAAGTGCACACTGGCACGATGCGGATGCAACGGGTCATGCCGACACGTTCGGGCGTTCCGGGCAAAGCGGCACGACAGGTAGCCGCGCTGGTGGGGGCCCTGCTCCTGGCAGCGGGCCTCGCCGGCTGCGGTGGCGGCGGACCGAAGGACAACGGGCTCGCCAAGGCCTCGGCGACCGAGGTCGGCAATCGGACACTCGATGCCTTCCGCCATGCCGAAAGCGTCCGGGTGCTCGGACGGCTCGCCAGCGGCAGCGCCGACAACAGCGCGTCCAGCTGGGACCTGCGGATGGCGGGCGCGGGCACCAGCGGCACGTTCACCAGCGGAAAGCACAAGATCGATGTCGTCAAGGCCAACGCCGACACCTTCATCCGCGGTGACCAGGGCTACTACCAGGAGATCGGCGAGAGCGACGCCTCCGCCCTCCTGGCCGGCCAGTGGGTACGGCTCACCCCGACCCAGGCCAACCAGTACCGCTTCCTCACCGTCGAAGGCCTGGCGCTCTCGCTGACCGAATACCTCAGCACCCTGTCGGGCACCGTCACCCCCACCACGTTCGCGGGCCGCGACGCCGTCCTGGTGAAGGGCTCCGGCGTCACCCTCTACGCCGCCGCGACCGGCGACCCGGTCCCGCTGCGGATCGACGTCGTCGGCAGCGACAACGGCCGCATCGAGTTCACCGACTACGACTCGGCGACCACCGCCAAGGCCCCGGAGGGCGCCGTCGACCTCGGCCGGCTCGGCTAGCTCCAGGGCTTGGCTAGCCCCAAGGCTTGGCCAACCTGGGCTCAGCAGCCCAGGCCCGGCCGGCCATGGCCCCTTCCGGCCGGGTGATCGGCGATAGCATGCGGCGGTGCCCGAGCCGGTGGTGGTCGCGATCGACCAGGGGACGACCGGCACGACGGTCTGCGTCCTCGACCGGGACGCCCACGTCGTGGGCCGGGCGCACGCCGAGGTCGCCGTGTCCTACCCGCGCCCGGGCTGGGTCGAGCAGGACCCGGAGAAGCTCTGGCGCGGCGTCGTCGACACCGTGGCGGCCGCGCTCACGGCGGCCGGGCGCCGCGCCGCCGACATCGCGGCCGTCGGCATCACCAACCAGCGCGAGACCGCCGTCCTGTGGGACCGGCGGACCGGTCAACCCGTCCACCCGGCGATCGTCTGGCAGGACCGGCGGACCGCCGCCGCCTGCGAACGGCTCGCCGCCGACGGGCACGGCCCGGCCGTCGCCGAGCGCACCGGCCTGGTGCTCGATCCCTACTTCTCCGGCACCAAGATCGCCTGGATCCTGGACTCCGACCCGGAGCTGCGCCGCCGCGCCGGGCGCGGCGAGCTGGCCTTCGGCACCGTCGACACGTGGCTTGCCTGGCGGCTCACCGGCGGGCGGACGCACGTCACCGACGTCACCAACGCCTCCCGCACGATGCTGCTCGACCTGGCGTCGGCCAGCTGGTCGGTGCCGATGGCCGAGCTGCTCGATATCCCGATGGAGCTGCTCGCCGAGGTGCGTCCCAGCTCCGAGGTGTACGCCGAGACCGACCCGGCCGCGTTCCTGGGGGTGGCGGTGCCGGTCGCCGCGGCGATCGGCGACCAGCAGGCCGCGCTGTTCGCGCAGGCCTGCGTCCAGGTGGGGCAGGCCAAGAACACCTACGGGACCGGCTCGTTCGTCCTGCTCAACACCGGCCCGACGCCGCCGCCCCCGAGCGCGCGGGGCGCGCTGCTGCGCACCGTCGCTTTCCAGCTGGCCGGCGAGCCGGTGCACTACGCGTTCGAGGGGGCCGTACTCGCGACCGGCGCCGCGGTGCAGTGGCTGCGCGACGGGCTGGGCGTGATCGGCTCGGCGGCCGAGACGGCCGAGCTCGCCGCGTCCCTGACCGGCAACGACGGCGTCTACTTCGTCCCGGCGCTGGCCGGCCTCGGCGCGCCGCACTGGGACGCCCGGGCGCGCGGCACCCTCGTCGGGCTCACCCGCGGCACGGGCCGGGCGCACCTGGCCCGCGCGGTGCTGGAGTCGATCGCCTACCGCACCCGGGACATCGCCGCGGCGATGGGGGCCGCCGGCACGCCCGTCACCGAGCTGCGCGCCGACGGCGGCGCGGCCGCCAACCCGTGGCTCATGCAGTTCCAGGCCGACATCCTCGGCGTCCCGGTCGACGTGCCGGACAACCTGGAGACCACCGCGCTCGGCTCCGGCTACCTCGCCGGCCTCGCGACCGGCTTCTTCCCCGACCGCGCCGCCCTCGCCGCGCTGCGCCGCACCGCCGTCCGCTACGAGCCACGGCTGGCCGCCACCGAGCGCGACCGCCTCTACGCCGACTGGCTGCGCGCCCTCGACCGCTCCCTGGACTGGTCTCGCGACTGACGGATCGACCAGACGGGCCCCGCCGGGGCCAGCCGTCGGCGGGCGGCCACGAAGGCCGCCCGGACGGGCCATCACCGTTTCGCATCGATCAGGGTGACCTTTCCCGACATATCGGATATTTGGCGCGCAGGGCAACGAACAGACCACACAATCGGGCTGGCGAATCCCGGCGAATCTACTGTCTGCGAAACCGAACCATGACAGTCTGTCACGGGGGCGGTTGGCGCTCCCGTTCGCCCCCTGTCCCCCGGACGGAGACCGTGACCGACACGGACTACGCCGTCGAGCTCGGCCGGCGCCTGCGCGCGGTCCGTAACCGGCGTGGCATGTCGCTACTCGACGTGCAGGAGATCACCGCCGGCCGATGGACCGCCGGCACCCTCGGCGCCTACGAGCGCGGCAGCCGAGTCATGCGGGTGCACCGGCTCGTCGAGCTCGCCGAGCTGTACGACGTGCCCGCGACCCTGCTCGTCCCACCGACCACCGACCACCGCGAGACCGACGGCCTGCCGCCGCTGGTGATCGACCTGCGCCGGCTGCGCAAGCTGCCGCCGACCCGCACCGGCCCGCTGCGGCGCTGGATCGCGATCGTGCAGGTGCTGCGCTCGGAGAACGCCCGCGACGTGCTCCGGCTGCGCCGCTCCGACCTGACGTCGCTCTCGCGCCTCTACTCGACCACCCCCGAGCTGCTCTACGAGCGGCTCGTCGCCTGGGGCGCGCTCGTCGACCCGGGCACCGAGACATCGGCCGGCGCCGGTGACGGACGACGCCGGCCGGGCGTCGGCGTGGACCGGCCACGGGCAGGCGGCCCCTCGGCGCCCCCTCGGCAGGGGCCGCGCCGCTGACCCCCGGCCCGTGCCCCGCGCGGGCCGGGGGCCAGCCGGCGGATCATGCGCAAGGGTGCCGGCGGGGGCACCGTAGGATCGGCGCGTGGGCGAGATCCTGGCTGTCGAAGTCGTCGACCTCGTCAAGTCGTACGGGCGGGCCCGCGCGGTGGACGGCCTGTCGTTCGAGGTGCCGGCCGGGAGGGTGACCGCCCTGCTCGGGCCGAACGGCGCGGGCAAGACGACGACGGTCGAGATCTGCGAGGGGTTCCGGCGCGCCGACACCGGCACGGTCCGGGTCCTCGGCGCCGACCCGCGGGACGCCCGGCTGCGCCCCCGGGTCGGGGTGATGCTCCAGGCCGGCGGGATGTACCCGGGTGCCCGGGCCGACGAGATGCTGCGGCTCGTCGCCGCGCACCACGCCCATCCGCTCGACCCGGACGCGCTGCTCGCCAGGGTGGGCCTGGTCGGGGCCCCGGCCCGCACACCGTTCCGGCGGCTGTCCGGCGGCCAGAAGCAGC
Organism: Pseudofrankia sp. EUN1h; assembly: GCF_001854645.1. Lineage (NCBI taxonomy): Bacteria > Bacillati > Actinomycetota > Actinomycetes > Frankiales > Frankiaceae > Pseudofrankia > Pseudofrankia sp. EUN1h. The sequence goes on from NZ_MBLN01000052.1 coordinate 88,525, forward strand.
TGCTCTCGCTGGCGATGGCCGTGGTCGGGCGACCCGAGCTGGTGTTCCTCGACGAGCCGACGGCGGGCCTCGACGTGCGAGCCCGCCATGACACCTGGGACCTGGTCGAACAGCTGCGCGCCGCCGGGGTGACGGTCGTCCTCACCACGCACGCGATGGACGAGGCGGAGAAGCTCGCCGACCAGGTCGTGATCATCAATCGCGGTCGGGTGGTCGCGGCCGGCGCCCCGGTCGAGCTGAAGGGCGGCGGCGCCGACGGCGAGCTGCGGTTCCGCGCGCCGGGCCGGCTCGACCTCGACCAGCTGCTCACCGCGCTGCCGGTCGGCTCGCGCGCCGTCGAGCGCGCCGGCGGGCACTACATCGTCAGTGGCACCGTCGACGCCGCGTTCGTCGCCGCGGTCATGGCCTGGTGCGCGAACAACGGCGTGCCGGCGACCGACGTGCGCGTCGAGCAGCGCAGCCTGGAGGACGTCTTCGTGGACCTGACCGGCTCGGAGCTGACCCCGTGAGCGCGGCCGACCCGGTGGGAACCCTGGCCCCGGCCGAGGCGCCAGCCCCCGTCCGCGCCCCGCTGGACCTGCGGCCCGCGCCCGGCGCCGCCCGGTGGCCCCGGATGCTCGGCGCGCAGACCCGGATGGAGCTGACCCTCAACCTGCGCCACGGCGAGTCCGTGCTGCTCACCCTGATCATCCCGATCGGGCTGCTGCTGTTCTTCTCCGCCGTCGACGTCCTGCCGTCCGACGGCCGTGACTCGGTCGACTTCCTGGTGCCCGGGGTACTCGCCCTCGCGGTGATGTCAGCCGCATTCACCGGGCAGGCGATCTCCACCGGGTTCGAACGCCGCTACGGCGTGCTCAAACGGCTCGGCGCGACCCCGCTGCCCCGCTGGGTGCTGCTCGCCGGCAAGACACTCGCGGTACTCGCGATCGAGGTCCTGCAGGTGGTGCTGCTCGTCGCGGTCGGGCTCGCGCTCGGCTGGGAGCCGCGGCTGCCCGGGACCGCCGCCGGCATCGGCTGGCTGGCGGTGCTGCTGGTCCTCGGCACGACCGCGTTCAGCGGCCTGGGCCTGCTCATGGCGGGCACGCTGCGCGCCGAGGCGACCCTGGCCGCGGCCAACGGCGTCTACCTGCTGCTGCTGCTCGTCGGCGGGGTGGTGTTCCCGCTGTCGGAGCTGCCAGGCTGGCTGCGCGCCCTGGCCGAGGGCCTGCCGACGGCGGCCCTGTCCGAGGGCGTAAGGGCCGTGCTGGCCGACGCCGCGTYCCCGGGGGCGGGGCCGATCATCGTCCTGGTGTGCTGGGCTGTCGCCTCCGTGGCACTGGCGGCGCGCACCTTCCGCTGGGAATGACCGCCCCGGCCGGGTGTCCCGCCTGGGCCGGGTGTCCCGCGACCGAGACGTAGGATGGCCGCGATGTCTTCTACAGCCCGTCGAAGCAATCCGGTGGCGACCCTCTGGGACCGGCTGCCGGTGGTGAGCCCGAGGGTGTTCCGGGTCCTCACGCTGATCAGCCTGGTGTTCCTCGGGCTGATCGTGGTCACCGGCGGCGCGGTCCGGCTGACCGGCTCGGGGCTCGGCTGCCCGACCTGGCCGCAGTGCGGCGACGGCTCGTTCACGCCGCACAGCCAGTACGCGCTGCACGGGGCGGTCGAGTTCGGCAACCGCATGGTCAGCATCCTGATGGGCGTGTTCATGCTGGTCACGCCGCTGGCGGCGCTGCGGTTGGCGGACCGGCGGCGGCGGCGCGACCTGGTGTGGCTGTCGCTCGGGCTGTGGGCCGGCTTCGTCGGTCAGGCCGTGCTCGGCGGGATCACCGTGCTCACCGACCTGCACCCGGCGACCGTCGCCGCGCACTTCCTGCTCTCGATGCTGCTGCTCGTCGACGGCGTGGTGCTCTACCGCCGGGCGAGGCAGGGCGCGGGCCCCGTCACCGTCTCCGTCCGCCGCGAGCTGCTCTGGCTCGCCCGGGTCCTGGTCATCGTGGCCGCTGGGGTTCTCGTCCTCGGGACCGTCGTCACCGGCACCGGGCCGCACAGCGGCGACGACGAGAAGGCCAAGCGGTTCGGCTTCGACATCGTCAACGTCGCGCAGCTGCACGCGGACAGCGCGATGCTGGTCACCGGCCTCGCCGTCGCGATGGTCTTCGCCGTCCGGATCGCGCGGGCCTCCCCGGAGGCCCGCCGCTGGGCCGACGTGCTGGTGGTGACGATCGTCGCCCAGGCCGCCGTCGGCTTCACCCAGTACTTCCTCGGCATCCCCGCCGGCCTGGTCGCCCTCCACGTAGCCGGCGCCACCCTGATGTGGATCGCTGCCCTCCGCCTCTGGCTGGCCCTCCCCGACCGGCCGGCACTCCCCCAGGCCCCGGAGTTGGACGCCCAGGCCGTCGCTGACGCTCCGGATGATGACGATGAGGCCAGGCTTCAGCCGGCCGCGCCGGTCACGACAGGCGCATAGGCACGGCAGGTGCACAGGCACTACAGGCGCACAGGCACTACAGACCCATAGGCACGGCAGGCGCACAGGGCCGACGGTTCGACTTGCTCCGACTCGGGAGAGCACTCCTGGTGCAGGTAAGCCGCAGCTATGTCTCGACGTTCACGGCTGCCCGCTCGCGCTCCAGGCGGCCGGCGAACTCTCTGAGCAGCTGACTGGCGCCGATCCCCGGCCTACAGCCGAGCTCCGATCCCAGCCTCAGCCTCAGCCTGACGAATCCTTGGGCACTCTCGGACCCGCGATGGTCCCGCCGCCTAGACCAGCGGGCTGACGGCCACCGCGAGGAAGAGGATGGTCAGGTACGTGATGCTGTAGTGGAACAGGCGCATCGGGCGGGCGGGCTCGCCGCGGGCCACCCGGCGGACGAGCCGGTGGGCCTCCAGCAGGAACCAGGCGCCGACGACGACCGCGACGGCCAGGTAGACCAGCCCCGCGTCGGCGACCGGGTACAGCACGAGCGACGTCGCGACCATCACGTACGAGTAGATCAGGATCTTGCGGGCGACCTCGCGCAGCGGCGCCACGACCGGCAGCATCGGCACGCCGGCCGCCGCGTAGTCGTCCTTGAACTTGATGGCCAGCGCCCAGAAGTGCGGCGGCGTCCAGAAGAACACGACGCCGAACAGCACGACCGCGCCCCACCCGACCGTGCCGGTCACCGCGGACCAGCCGATGAGCACCGGGAAGCAGCCGGCCGCGCCGCCGATGACGATGTTCGACGGGGTCCGCCGCTTCAGCCCCAGCGTGTAGACGAACACGTAGAAGGCGATCGCGCCGTCGGCGAGCAGCGCCGACGGCCAGTTGACCAGCAGCCCGAACAGCAGCGTGGACACGACGCCGAGCACGATGCCGAACCACAGCGCCTCGACCGGGGTGACGGTCGCCCTGACCAGCGGGCGGCGCTTGGTCCGTGCCATGAGCTCGTCGATGTCGCGGTCGACGTAGCAGTTGATGGTGTTCGCGCTGCCGGCGGAGAGCGTGCCGGCCACCAGTGTCACCGCGATCAGCCACAGCGACGGCAGGCCACGGTCCGCGAGGATCATCACCGGGATCGTGGTGATGAGCAGCAGCTCGATGATGCGCGGCTTGGTGAGCGCGATGTACGCCCGCGCCTTGGCCAGAGCGAACGCAAGGCGGCCGGTCGCGCCGGCCGGTACCTGGGAGCCGGCGGTCGCCGTACCCGGTGCGGCGGTGACGGGCTCCGAAATGGTCGACATGTCGGCTACCTCGACGGCGTCCGCGATCGCCGGCGTCTGGGTGGAAGCTGTGGTCACGGTGCCCGTCTGGCCACCCGCGGCGGTTGCCCGATGGACGCCGGAACCGGCCACGCGCGGGCGCGGCACGGGCTGCCGGCGGCGCAGGGCTGCCAGGGTGGACAGAGCGACCTCGCGTTCTCACCCCAGGAGCGGGGCGGCACCGTTTGCGCCCGCCTGGGCGGGTCGAGTTCTACGTCGCGTCGGAGTCTAACCGCCCGCGGGACGCGCGGGCATGCCGGCCGGGCGGCCGACGTTCTCCGCAAGGCGAGCAACCGTTGCCCGAGCGGTGAGATCTCCAGCTGTTCATGTGGGCACCCTGTTCACGAGCGTGACCTCGGCGGGCACACTAGGCCACAGGAGGTCCGCGCACCCGGGCCCGAAACGGCTGGAGGACGTGGCCAGGGCCACGGGCCGGCCGTGGGGGCGACCGTCCAAACCGGCGGCGGTTGCGCGGATGAGCTATGCATCACCGGGTAGGGAGCCGCTGTGCACGGCGTCTCCGCTGAGAGGATCTACCGACCATGACCAACCCGCTCTCCGACCTCTCCGCCGCCGGAGTGGCGGTCTGGCTGGACGACATCAGCCGTGACCGGCTTCTCAGCGGCAACCTCGCCGACCTGGCCAGCACTCACAGCGTCGTCGGCGTCACCACTAACCCGAGCATCTTCCAAAAGGCGATCACGTCCAGCAAGGCGTATGCCGAGCAGCTGCACGACCTCGCCGTCCGCGGCGTCGACGTGGGCGAGGCCATTCGCCTCATCACCACCGCCGACGTGCGGTCCGCCTGCGACATCCTGYGTCCCGCCTACGACGCCAGCGGAGGCGTCGACGGGCGGGTGTCCATCGAGGTCGACCCGCGCCTGGCGCACCTGACCGAACGGACCCTGGCCGAGGCCCGTTCGCTGTGGTGGATGGTCGACCGGCCGAACCTGTTCATCAAGATCCCGGCCACCGTGGAGGGCCTGCCGGCGATCACGGCCACGCTGGCGGCCGGGATCAGTGTCAACGTCACACTGATCTTCGGGCTGGACCGCTACGACGCGGTGATGGACGCCTTCATGAGCGGCGTCGAGCAGGCGATCGCGAACGGTGTCGACGTCTCGGATCTGCAGTCGGTCGCCTCCTTCTTCGTCAGCCGCGTCGACTCCGAGGTCGACAAGCGGCTCGAGAAGATCGGYACCCCGGAGGCGAAGGCGCTGCGCGCCAAGGCGGCCATCGCCAATGCCCGGCTGGCCTACGAGCGCTACGAGAAGGCGTTCGGCACCGAGCGGTGGGCGGCGCTCGCCGCCGCCGGCGCGAGCCCACAGCGGCCGTTGTGGGCGTCGACATCGACGAAGGACCCCACGCTGCCGGACACCCTCTACGTGCGCGAGCTGATCGCGCCGGGGACCGTGAACACGATGCCGGAGGCGACGCTGCTGGCGTTCGGCGACCACGGCGACGTGCCCGGCGAGACGATCCGGCCGCTCTACGCCGACGCGCACGCGACGATGGCGGCCCTCGGAGGCGTCGGGGTCGACGTGGACGACGTGGTCGAGGTCCTCGAGCGGGAGGGCGTCTCCAAGTTCGAGGACTCCTGGAACCAGCTGCTCGACGCGGTCCGCGGGCAGCTCGAGGCGCACTGACCGGCCGCCGCCGGGCCGGCGAGGGCGACCCGCCGGCCCGGCCGGACCGGTCGAAGCACCCACGGCCGAAGCACACAGAGCCGAAGCACACAGCGTCAAAGCGCACAGAGCCGAAGCACACAGAGCCGCCAGACCCAGGCAACCTACTCAGCCAGCACAGACAGGGGGAATCGCAGGTGGCGCCCACGGCAGGTGGCAACCCGCTGCGCGATCCGCGAGACCGTCGGCTGCCCCGGCTTCCCGACGCCAGTGCCCTCGTGGTGTTCGGCGTCACCGGGGACCTCTCTCGCAAGAAGCTCATCCCGGCGGTGTACGACCTGGCCAACCGCGGCCTGCTGCCGCCCGGGTTCGTGCTGCTCGGCTTCGCCCGCCGGGACTGGGAGGGCCACGAGCCGTTCATCGAGTTCGCCAGGGAGTCCGCGGAGAAGGGCGCCCGCACGCCGTTCCGGGAGGAGACCTGGGACCGGCTGGCGTCGTCGATCAGGTTCGTGCGCGGCTCGTTCGACGACGACGCTGGCTTCGACCGGCTTGCCGAGGAGCTGAGAAGCCTCGAGAGCAGCCACGGCATCTTCGGCAACGCGGCGTTCTACCTGTCGATCCCGCCGTCGGCGTTCCCGGTGGTGCTCAAGCAGATGGAGCGCACCGGTCTGGCCGACGAGGCGAAGGCTGGCGGCTGGCGGCGCGTCGTGGTGGAGAAGCCGTTCGGGCACGACCTGAAGTCCGCCCGTGAGCTGAACTCGCTCGTCGACGAGGTCTTCGGCAAGGCCGACGTGTTCCGGATCGACCACTACCTGGGCAAGGAGACCGTCCAGAACCTGTTCGCGCTGCGGTTCGCGAACACGCTGTTCGAGCCGATCTGGAACTCCCAGTTCGTCGACTCGGTGCAGATCACGATGGCCGAGGACGTCGGCATCGGCACCCGCGCCGGCTTCTATGACGAGACCGGCGCCGCCCGCGACGTGCTGCAGAACCACCTGCTCCAGCTGCTGGCGCTCACCGCGATGGAGGAGCCGGTCAGCTTCGGCGCGGAGACGATCCGCACCGAGAAGATCAAGACTCTGCGCGCGGTGTCGCTGCCGACCGACCTGGCCCACTACGCGATCCGTGGCCAGTACGAGCAGGGCTGGCTCGCCGGCGAACGGGGGCGCAGCTACCTCGACGAGGAGAACATCCCGCCCACGTCGACGACCGAGACCTATGCGGCGGTGAAGCTGGGCATCGAGACCCGCCGCTGGGCCGGCGTCCCGTTCTACCTGCGCACCGGCAAGCGGCTGCCCCGCCGGGTCACCGAGATCGCGATCAGCTTCAAGCAGGCGCCGCACCTGCCCTTCGACGCGACCGACACCACCGAGCTCGGCCACAACCAGCTGGTCGTCCGGGTACAGCCGGACGAGGGCGTGACGCTGAAGTACGGCTCCAAGGTGCCGGGAACCGCGATGGAGGTCCGCGACGTCGCGATGGAGTTCCTGTTCGGCGAGGCGTTCACCGAGGCGCTGCCGGAGGCCTACGAGCGGCTGATCCTCGACGTCCTGCTCGGCGACGCGATGCTGTTCCCGGACAACGCCGAAGTCGAGGAGTCGTGGCGGATCATCGACCCGCTCGAGGAGTTCTGGTCCGGGACCAAGCCGTTCCCGTACCGGTCCGGCAGCTGGGGACCGGCCGCGGCCGACGAGATGCTCGCCCGCGACGGCCGCCGCTGGCGCCGGCCCTGACATGGTTCGCTCCGTCCGGGCTGTGTCTCTGGTTCGCTCCGTCCGGGCGCGGCGCTCCGGCCCCGTACTCGCTTCGCTCCCACGGGACCTCCGCGCCGCGTCCTCCTCCGCGAACGGGCGCTCCGGCGACCTCCGCTGCGGCCCAACCCCATCGCTTCGCTCGGGGCCGGGCCTCCGCGGAGGCACGCCTACGCGCCAGCTCGGTCGCGTCTCGTGTGAACGGAACAATCACCATGAACTCTGCGGGGGCACATCGCTGAGCTCGTGGCCGCGCCTCCGCGTGCACCGTCAGCCCGCCCTCCTCGTCACAAGGAGCTCACTGTGACCACTCTCTGGGATACGACCGGGTCGGCGGTGGTCAAGGCGCTGTCGGCGGAGCGGCGGGCGGCGGGGGCGCTCGCCTTCGGGCTCGCGCTCACGCTCGTCGTGGTCGTCGACGAGAAGAACGTCGCGGCCGCCGAGAGCGCGGCCACGGCCGCCGCGGCCGCGCACCCGTGCCGGCTGCTGATCGTGGTGCGCCGCCAGATCGACGCGCCGCACCCGCGGCTGGACGCCGAGGTCTCGATCGGCGGGCGGCTCGGCCCCGGCGAGGCGATCGTGATGCGGATGTACGGCCGGCTGGCGCTGCACGCCGAGTCGGTGGTGCTGCCGCTGCTGGCCTCTGACGCGCCGGTGGTCACCTGGTGGCAGGACGAGCCGCCGACGCGGATCGCGTTCGACCCGCTCGGGGTGTTCGCCGACCGGCGGGTGACCGACTGCGACCGGGCGCCCGACCCGCTGGCCGCGCTGCGGCTGCGCGCGGCCGACTTCGAGCCGGGCGACACCGATCTCGCCTGGACGAGGATCTCCGGCTGGCGCACGCTGCTCGCCGCCGCGTTCGACGGACGCTCCGACCGTCCGCGCTCGGCCCACATCGACGCCGAACCGACCGACCCGAGCGCCCAGCTGTTCGCCGGGTGGCTGCGGGCGAAGCTCGGGGTGCCGGTCGACGTGGCGGGCACCGGGAAGCGCGGGATCCAGGCCGTCCGGGTGGCCGTCGACGACGGTGAGGTCGCGGTGGCCCGCGCCGACACCCGCTCGGGCACCATCACCAGGCCCGGGGTGCCGGCGCGCCGGCTGCCGCTGCGCCAGCTCGACGTCGGCGACCTGCTCGCCGAGGAGCTGCGCCGCCTCGACCACGACGTCATCTACGCGGAGGCGCTGTCCGCCTGGAGCGGCATCCCCGATCTGGCCAGGCGCTCGGGACACCGCGAGCACATCTGGCAGGACCCGATGGAGTCACCGCCCGCCGTCGCGGCGGCGGCGGCACCCGCGGCCGGAGCCGACAGCGGGCCGGTGGCGGGAGGCGGCAGCTGATGGAGCTGATCGTGCACCCGGACGCCGGCCTGCTCGCGAAGGCCGCGGCCGCCCGGCTCATCACCGCGCTCGTCGACGCGCAGTCTCAGCGCGGCGAGGCCTCGATGGTGCTGACCGGCGGTGGCATCGGCATCGCGCTGCTGCGCGCCGTCCGCACGAGTCCGGCGCTGGACGCGGTCAACTGGTCGAAGGTGGACGTCTGGTGGGGAGACGAGCGGTTCGTGCCCGCCGACTCCCGGGACCGCAACTCCAGCCAGGCCCGCGAGGCGCTGCTCGACCATGTGCCCGTCGACGAGAAGCGGGTGTTCGAGGCGGGTGCCCTCGCCCCGGCGGGCGGGTCCGTGGGCGTGGCTGGTGGCTACGCGAAGCCAGAGCAGGCCGCCGCCGACTACGCGGCGGCGCTCGCCGCCCGCGCGCCGGCGGGCACGGCCGTGCCGGCGTTCGACGTGCTGCTGCTCGGCATCGGCCCCGAGGGCCACGTCGCGTCGATCTTCCCGCACTCCCCCGCCGCGGCCGCGACGGAGCCGGTCGTCGCCGTCCGCGACTGCCCCAAGCCACCGCCCAACCGGGTCTCGTTCACCTTCTCGACCATCCAGGCCGCCAGGCAGGTGTGGGTGATCGCCGCCGGCGAGGAGAAGGCGGACGCCGTGGCCACGGCCGTCACGGGCGCCGATCCGCTGGACCTGCCCGCGGCCGGCGCTCGTGGCCTGGAACGCACCCTCTGGCTCGTCGACCGCGCGGCCGCCTCCCGTTCCAGCCTGAGCACCTGAGGCCGGTTCTCGCCGGCGCGGCGCCGATGGCGTCGAGTCCCCGTGACGGTGAAATCCCGTTGCGGGCCCTAGGGGTGTGACCCAGACTTGATCTCGTGTTGGTGACCTTCTCGCCTGACGAGACGCGCAGCGGTGGGTCGGTCGCATCGATCATCCGGCCAGACGGGGTGGTCCTGCGGCTCACGTCCTACGACCGGAAGTACTCCGTGCCGCACGACCTGGCGCATTTCGTCGCCGAACGCGAGTTCCGCATGGCCCGGGGCTTCTGGGGCAGCGTCGCGTCCGGGGTCATGTTCGCCAGCATGCGAGTGGTTGCCGGTCGTCCTCGTCATGACGCGGAGCGGCGGTCCCGGGCGATCCTCGCCGCGAACCAGCGGCACCTCATGCTGGCCGAGGTGGTGGCCGGCGTCGTGCACCGGGCGGTCGACGAGGTGGACCAGGGCGTCGAGGCCGCGCTGACCGCCGCCTGGGGCAGCGTCGGTACCGGCGCGCCGCCGTTCGACCCGGCCGGCGGGCCGGCGGCCGCGCGGCGGCTGCGGGAGCTGCGCGACCAGTGGCGGGAGCTCCCGCCGGGCGGCGAGCTGGCGTTGACGTGGGATGTCCCGGCCCAGGCGGCTCCCGGTGTTCCTCAGTCCCGGCACCGCGCCGCCGTCCGCGCGGACGGTGGCCGCCGGGGCGGCGGCCACCGCTGACACCACCGAGCCTCCGGATCCGCGCTATCCCCGGGTAAGCGTGGCCAGGCCGGCGGAGGTGACGACCGTGGGGTCGTAGTAATAGCCGAGCGTCCCGTCACCGTTCAGGGTGAGCCTGACTCGGAAGACGCCGATGCAGACCATGTTGTTCTGCGTCAGGATCTCCTGGACGTCCATCTGGGCCACGCCCGCCTCCCGCAGCACGAGGTCCGCGACACAGCCCTCGGACGACCGCGACGTGCCGACGGTCTGGCCGATGACACCGCCCCGCAGGTCCAGCGTCACCTCGAAACGGATCGGGGGCAGGGTGAAGGTCGAACCGTCCGGCGCCACGCCGGACGTGTCCACGCCCTGGGTGACGGTGCCGTGCCAGCGGCCGAGCATGCCCACCGGCACGACGCCAGCGCCGTTGGCGCCGCCGGTTGCGGCAATGCCCCCGCTGCCACCGGTGCCGGCGGTCGCCGCGGCTCCCGTACCGGCCGCGGTGGCGCCGGCTGGGCCCGACGCCGCCGCGGACGTCACGCCGCCGGAGGGCGCCGTCCCGGCCCGCGTGGACGAGGGCGGCGAAGGGCCGGTTCCGCCACGCGCCGCCCCGATTCCCCAGGCGGCCAGCCCCAGAAGCAGGAGAACGGCGACCACCGCGGCCACGCCGGGCGGCACGGGCAGCGGCAACGGGCGGTGAAGGCCCGCACGGCCGCCGCCGCCGCCGTCTTCGCCAGGCCCACCGGCCGCCGGGTCCAGCTGGCCCAACGGCACTGGTGCGGCACTCGACGCCCCCGGCCGCCCCAACCGCGGAGGCGTCGTCGTCGGCGGCTCGGGTGCGGGCGGCTTGGATCCGGGCGGCTCGGGCGCCCGCCCGTGGGGAGACCGCTCTGCCAGCGGACCGTCGGGTAGCGGCGGCCGGTCGGGCGGCGACGCGTGGAGAACCGGTACGCCCGCCGGAGGGGAGATGGGTCCTGGTCCATCKGGAGACGGCGGGAGCTGCGCCGCAGGCCTGGCGTCGTTGGTGAGGAGGCGCAGGGCGCGGGTAAGCAGGGCGGCGGCGCCGTCGGCGCGCAGCCGAGCCCCGGGGTCCTTGGTGAGCAGACCGGCGATCACCGGGGCGAGCGGGCCGACGTCGCGGGCCGGCTCCGGCTGGTGGTTCAGGACGGCGTGCAGCGAGGCGAGCAGGGAGTCCCGATGAAACGGGGCCAGGCCGTCCGCCGCGTAGAACAGGGTCGCGCCGAGGGCGAACAGGTCGGCGGTGAGCGTCGCCGGGCCGCCGCGCAGCCGCTCGGGCGCCATGTAGGCGGGCGTGCCGCTGGGCAGGCCGGCGCCGACGGGCTGGTGGGTCAGGGTCGGGTCTGCGGCCGAGGCCGCGATCCCGAAGTCGGTGAGCAGCACCCGGCCGTCGTGCGCGAGCAGGATGTTGGACGGTTTGACGTCGCGGTGGACCACGCCGAGCCGCTGCCCGGCGACGAGCGCGTCCAGCACGGCGAGCCCGATCCGCGCGACCTCGGCGAGGGGGCACGGCCCGTCCCGCGCGACCGCCTCCTGCAGCGAGCGGGCGGCGACGGCCTCCATGACGATCCACGGCGCGCCGTCGTCGACGACGGCGTCGTGGACGGTGACCACGTGCGGGTTCGCCCGCAGCTGGGCGGCGCTGCGGGCCTCCTGCAACGCCTGCGCCACCCAGGTGGCGGTCGAGGCCACCCAGCCGTCCGCGCTCCCGCCGTCCGCGCCCTGCGCGCCGTTCCCGCCGGCGCCGTCGTGGGCGCCCCCGCCAGGCCCACCGGCGCCACCAGCCACGCCGGGGCCGGCGAACGCGAACGGCGGCCGGATCTCCTTGACCGCGACGTCCACATGCAGCAGCTCGTCACGCGCGAGCCACACGGCCCCCATCGCGCCGACGCCGATGAGATCCGCCAGCCGGTACCGCCCGGCGATCAGCCGCCCGATGGCCCCCGTCGGCCCGGCCGGCAGAGCGACCTCCGCCGGCCCGACGGGCTCGACAGGCTCGACGTGCCCGGCAGTGGCCTCGGTCCCCATCCGCCCGCCGATCCGCTCGCACGCAACGCACGGGCCGTGGCCCAGGTTGAGCGAAGCGTAACGGGTCAGACTGGCCGGTTCCGGAACAACGCCAAATCCTGGCGTCGGCGGCGGCGGGTGCCCGGCGCCGGCGCCGGCGTCACTCCAGGGGAGCGGTCAGGACGAGGTGGGGGACCCCCGAAGCTTGGCGAGGGCCTCCGCGAGGATCGCCTCCCCGTCCTTCTCGTTACGCCGTTCCCGGACGTAGGCGAGATGGGTCTTGTACGGCTCGATCTTGGGCGGCGCGGGGGTGTTGTCCCGGTCACGACCCGCCGGGTAGCCGCAGCTCGGGCAGTCCCACTGGTCTGGGATCGCGGCTTCCGCGGCGAACGACGGCCGCGTCTCGTGCTGGTTCGCGCACCAGAAGGACACCCGCTGCCGAGCGGCCGTCTCTCCCCGCTCGGCCTCTCCCATCGGTCCCGCCCCGACCCGGCTCCCCCGGATGGCGTTGCCACCTGCCACGGCCCGCGTACTCCTTCTCCTCAGTTCCAGCCAGGTCAGCGCCGGCAAGGTCAGCCAGCGCCAGCCAGGCCGCTTTCGGCGCCAGCCAACGAGCCGGCGCCAGCCACATCAGACCTCGGACCAGGTATAACCCGGTTCGCTCTGGGGCGAGTGTAGGACGCGGGTGCCACCACGTGACGCACCGGGGGATTCCAGACCCCATGGGCCGTCCGCGGACGCCCGGGAAGCCGCTATGCCGGCCCCAGGGAGACGCCGGCCGGGTCGCCGGTGCCGAGCGACGGGACCGGGGTGAACGCCAGCACCGAGGAGCTGTGGAACCGCGGCTCGGCGACCACGGCGAGCGGGATGACGGCGACGTCGCGCAGCACCGTCGCCTCCAGGTCCGCCCACGCCCCGGCGCGCAGCGTCTCGGTCGTGGCGCGCAGGGCCACACCCATCGTCGCGACGACGTCCCTGGTGTCGTAGCCGCCGTCCACGGCTCGCTGGCCGACCCAGTTCGGGTCGAGCAACGGCTGGAACACGGTTCGCCCCGCGTCCCCGAACCACAGCGGGGTGATGGTCGTCAGTGCCAGGTCCCAGCTCTGCGCCAGCGGGCTGACCGCCGCCGTCGCGAAGTCCGCCGCCGAGCGCGCCTGGACGTCCAGCTTCACGCCCACCTTCGCGAACGTCTCGACCAGGGCCGAGGCGACGACCGCGTCGGGCCGGCTGTCGGAGGTGAGCAACGTCAGCGTGCTCACCGGCCCGCCCGGAGCGTTCGCGAGCCCCTGCCCGCACCGGGTGGCGTCGCCGGCGCCGGACGGGGTCGGGAACGGGTCCAGCGGGCTGTAGCCGGTCATCGTCGACTGCAGCAGCTGCGTCGCGGCCGTGGCGAACGGCGGACCGCCGAGCGCCTTGACGACCGCGATCCGGTCGATGCACGTCGCGAGCGTCTCCCGGACGGCCAGGTCGTCGAGGGCCGCGGCCGCGGGCCCGTGCTGGGCGACTGCGAGCAACATGGTCGATCCGGTGGTCGGTACCGACAGCCGCGGGTCACCCGCCGCCAGCAGGGCCGCGGCGCGGTCCAGCGGGACGGCGGCGTCCAGGGCCATGTCCGCCTTGCCCGCCTCGATCTCCGCCTGCGCGGTCGCCGCGTCCACCCCGGTGCGGATCTCGATGTGGTCCGGCAGGGCTCGGCGGACGAAGTCGATCGAGGCGTTCCACTCCGGGTTGCGGGACAGCAGGTACGTGCCGCTGGTCCTGGAGGTGATCCGGTACGGCCCGTCGGAGACCAGGTTCGCCAGGTAGTCGGGCGAGTTCGGCAGGTAGTCCAGCGCCTCGTAGGGCACCGGTGCCGACGCCGGCAGCGCGAGCACGTCGACGAAGTCGTTGACGGGCTCCGTCAGGTGGAACGCGATGTCGGTGTCGTTGATCACCTGGATGCCGGCGGGTGACTGGGTCTCGATGAAGTCCCTGACCTGGTCGATCGGCTTCGTGAACAGCGCGGTGCAGTAGTCGTTGAACCCGACGACGGTCGCCGAGAAGTAGCCGCGCAGCGGCGACGGGGTCGGCGGCGCGCACAGCCGCTTGATCCCACGGGCGACGTCGGACGCGGTGATCCGGCGCGGAACCGGGGTGTCCCAGCGGGCCGACGAACGCAGCCGCACCCGGATCACCTGGCGGTTGTCGCTGACCTGCGGCGCACCGGCGGCGAGGTCCGGGCGTGGGACGACGGAGTTGTCGACGTCCGAGTCGGCGGGGTAGGCGTACAGCGTGCGGCTCACCAGCCGGGTGAAAACCCGGTCGGCGGTCGTGGCGGCCCAGCCGGGGTCGCCGGTGGGCATGGCGGACGTCACCAGGCGCAGGGTGCCGCCTGGTTTGTCGGTCGGCTGGGCGGCGGTGGACGGGCTCACCGAGGCCGTCGGAACGGGGCCGTTCGACGAGCCGCCGCAGCCCGCGAGCACGGCGGCGACGGCGAGTAACGCCGCAAGCACGGGGACAGGGTGAAGGGCCGACCGGCGCCTCGCGCGGCCGGCGGCGCGGCGCGGGCTCAACTCTTCAGCAGCAGGCCGAGCCCGATGATCGCGATGATCCATATCGTCCCGACGGCGATCGTCAGCCGGTCGAGGTTCTTCTCGACCACCGACGAGCCGCCGAGCGACGACGAGACACCACCGCCGAACAGCGTCGACAGGCCGCCGCCCTTCGCCCGGTGCAGCAGCACCAGCATCACGAGGATGACACTCGTGATGATCACGACGATGGACAGCCCGATTGCCATCTAGACCAGCTCCCGCTCCTCGGGGAAGTGGCAGGCGACCTGGTGGCCCGGCTGGATCTCCACCAGAGGTGGCTCCACGGTCCTGCACACCTCCTCGGCCTTCCAGCAACGTGGGTTGAACCGGCACGCGGCGGGCGGGTTGAGCGGGGTTGGTGGGTCGCCCCGCAGCAGGATCCGCTCCCGCCGGTGTTGCTTCGCCGGGTCCGGCACCGGGACGGCCGACAGGAGGGCGTGGGTGTACGGGTGCAACGGATGCTCGTACATACCGACCCGATCGGCCATCTCGACGATCGTGCCAAGGTACATCACGGCGACCCGGTCACTGATGTGGCGCACCACCGAGAGGTCGTGGGCGATGAACATGTACGTCAGCCCGAGCTCGGACTGCAGGTCACCGAGCAGGTTGACGACCTGGGCGCGCACCGAGACGTCGAGCGCGGAGACCGGCTCGTCGGCGATCACGAGCTTGGGATTGGTCGCGAGCGCCCTGGCGATGCCGATGCGCTGGCGTTGGCCACCGGAGAACTCGTGCGGGTAGCGGTTGAGGTGCTCGGGAGAAAGGCCGACGAGCTCGAGCAGTTCCCGGACGCGAGCCCTGAGGGCATCCCCCGACAGGTCACCGATGATCTTCAGCGGCGCGGCGACGATCGACCCGACGGTGTGCCGCGGGTTCAGCGACGTGTACGGGTCCTGGAAGATCATCTGAATGTCCCGCCGCAGCGGCCGCATCGCGCGGGCGGACAGGTGGGTGATGTCCCGCCCGTCGAACTCGACCGTGCCGCCGGTCGGCTCCAGCAGCCGGGCGATCGCCCGGCCGGTGGTGCTCTTGCCGCTGCCGCTCTCTCCCACCAGCCCCAGCGTCTCGCCGCGGTGGATCGCGAAGTTCAGCCCGTCGACGGCGCGCACCGCGCCGATCTTGCGCGCGATCAGCGCGCCCTGGGTGACCGGGAAGTGCACCTGCAGGTCGGTGACCCGCAGCAGTGCTTCCGCCTCGGGCGTCTCGGCCGGCCGGCCGGGCTTGGTCAGCACGGCCGGCTGGCCGGGCTCCGGCTTCGACGTGGACGGAGCGTCCGCCCCGGTCTCAGCCGCTCCCGCGGCGCCGGGCTTCGTCACCTCGTGGCTGTTCACAGGCTCGGTGCCACCTCCTCACGGAAGATCCGGACACGGGCTTCGACCGGCAGGTGACAGGCCACCCGGTGGCCGGGCGCGACCGTCTCCAGCGTAGGCCGCTCGGTGCGCGTCGCCGGGCCGGCGAGGTTGGCGTACTGGCAGCGAGGGTGGAACGGGCAGCCGTCCGGCACGGCGATGAGGCTCGGCGGGTTGCCCGGCACGGCGCGCAGCCTCTCGGCGCRGGTCCGGTCGAGCCGGGTGATCGACGAGAGCAGGCCCCAGGTGTAGGGGTGCTGCGGCGCGCTGAAGATCTCCTGGACCGATCCATGCTCGACGGCGTTGCCGGCGTACATCACCAGCACCTCGTCGGCGATCTCGGCGACCACGCCGAGGTCGTGGGTGATGATGACGATCGCCGAGTTGAACTCCTTCTGCAGGTCGTTCAGCAGGTCGAGGATCTGGGCCTGGACCGTGACGTCGAGCGCCGTCGTCGGCTCGTCCGCGATGAGCAGCGAGGGGTCACAGGACAGCGCCATCGCGATCATGGCTCGCTGGCGCATGCCGCCGGAGAACTCGTGTGGGTAGCTGTCGACCCGGCGGGCCGCGGACGGGATGCCGACCCGGTCCAGCAGCTCGATCGCCCGCTTCTTCGCCACCTTCTTGGACACGTCGTGGTGCACCCGGTAGGCCTCGATGATCTGGTCACCGATCTTGAAGTACGGGTGCATGGCCGACAGCGGATCCTGAAAGATCATGGCCATCTCCCGGCCACGCAGCGAGCGGACCCGCTCCGGCGACGAGGTGACGAGGTTCTCGCCGCCAACCCAGATCTCGCCGTCCACCGTGGTACGCCGGCCGCGCTGCAGGCCCATGACGGCGAGGCTCGCCGCGCTCTTGCCCGAGCCGGACTCGCCGACGATGCCGAGGGTCCTGCCGCGCTCGAGGCTGAACGACAGCCCGTTGACGGCGCGCACGTCGCCGTCGTCCGTGCGAAACGTCACCCGCAGGTCGCGCACGTCGAGATACGGCCGGTCCCCCTTCACGAGAGCGGCGCCCGCGGCGCCCGCGGCATCCGATGACTCGGGCCGCGTGGTCATCGCTGCCTCCTCGTCCTGTCGTGGCTTGCTCGCGCGGTCTCTGGCACCTGGGAAGCGGTCATGTCGGGCGCACCCGGGGGTCGACTACGGCGTAGAACACGTCGACGAGGATGTTGGCCAGGACCACGAAGCCCGCCGCGAAGATCGTGACCCCGAGAATGGTCGGCAGGTCCCCGGTCGAGATGGCCTCGATGGACGTCTTTCCGAGCCCACGGAAGCCGAATGTGCTCTCCGTCAGCACCGCGCCGCCGAGCAGCGAGCCCAGGTCGAGGCCGAAGATGGTGACGACAGGGGTCAGCGCGGCCCGCAGCGCGTGCTTGCCGACGACCGTGCGCTCCGGAAGGCCCTTGGCCCGGGCGGTGCGGATGTAGTCCTCACCGAGCACGTCGAGCATGCTCGCCCGGGTCAGCCGGGCGTACATCGCGGAGTACAGGAAGGCGAGCACGATCCAGGCGGGCAGCAGGTTGCGCGCCCAGAGCAGGGGGTTGTCCAGGAACGCCACATAGTGGATGTTCGGGAAGATCCGCCACTGGTAGCTGACCAGCAGCAGCAGGACGAGACCGGTGAAGTAGACCGGGAGCGAGACGGCGCCGAGCGCGACGGTCATCGCCGCCCGGTCGAGGACCGAGCCGCGGCGCAGCGCCGACAGGATGCCGATCCCGACGCCGAAGAGCAGGAACAGCACCGCGGCGCCGAACGCCAGCGAGACGGTGATCGGCAGCGCCCGGGTGATCTCGGTCCAGACCGGTTCGCTGTTCTTGAACGAGTACCCGAAGCAGGGCGGCGGGCACCAGGTCTTGTCCGGCCCGGCGTCGAAGTGCCGGCCGATGAAGATTCCCTTGAGGAAGTGCCAGTACTGGACCACCAGCGGCTGGTCCAGGCCCAGCTTCTTCGTGACGCCGGCGATGGCCGCCTCGCTCGGCGAACGGCCGGCGAAAAGGACCGCGGGGTTCGAGCCCAGGGTCCTCGGTACCAGGAAGAACAGCAGGAACGTGATGACGCTGATGAGCCAAAGGATCACGATCCCGCCAAGCACCCGGCGGATCACGAATCCAGCCATCTCTGGTGGCCTCCGCTTCTGTCAGCGTCTCGGTGGGTCTTGGTTCGGTGGGTCTTGGGTTGCCAGCTCCTGGGTTGCCGCGCGGATCCGGCCGCCGGATGGGCGGGAGCGCCCACCCGGCGGCCGGATCCGTGGCTCAGGCCGGCGGCTGCCGGCCTTCGGTCACCGCACCACACCCATCGCGGCGAAGTTGGCCATGTTGTAGCCGGGCGAGAACTGGATGTTCGTGACCCGGTCGCTGTACAGGTTCATCGCCTTGTCGTAGATCAGCGGGACATACGCGCCGGACTGGACGACGCCCTTGTCGACCTTGGTCCAGGCGGCCTGCGCCGCGCCGTCGTCGCTGGCGGCGAGACCCTCGTCGATGCCCGAGTTCACGGTCGGGTCGTTGAGCTCGGCGTAGTTGCTGTTGCCCTGGGGCAGGATCTTCCGGCCGTCGACGATGGAGCTGAAGAAGCCGTAGGCCGAGGGCCAGTCCGGGCCCCAGCCGGTGATGTGCAGGCCGTAGCCCTTCTCCTGCACGTTCTTCGGGATGCCGATCACGGCCGAGAAGTACTGCGAGGAGTCGAACTTCTCGACAGAGGCGGTGATACCGATCTTCTTCAGGTCCGCCTGGAGCGCGGTCGCCTGGTTGACCTCGAGCGGCCGGTTGCTACGGGCGGTGATCTTGGTGGTGAACCCGTTCGGCTGGCCGCAGGCCTTCAGCTCGTCCTTGGCCTTGGCGAGGTCGCCGGCGTCGTTCGGCGTCGGGAAGAGGTTGAACTTCTGGTAGTAGGCAACGGTCGGCGGGAGCATCGTCGTCGCGGGCTCGCCGGCCGTGGGACCGCCGCGCGCCGCCACCTGGCCCTGCTTGTTGACCGCGTAGGCGACCGCGAGCCGGCAGTGGACGTTGTCGAACGGCTTCACCGTGGTGGCCACGCTCAGGTAGCGCAGGAAGCCGGTCAGGTCGACCGTGGTGCGGGCCTTGCGCAGCGTGGGGTCGGCGAGGAGCTGGTTGCGCGCCGCGATGTCCACGCCGGTCTGGTCGAGGAAGACATCGGCGTCACCGGACATCAGCCGGTTGTCGATCTCGGCCGACTCGAGACCCATGGTGATCTCGATCTTGTCCGGCAGCGCCTTGTTGATCTCGTCGGTCGACTGGTCCCACTGGTCGTTGCGGACCAGGGTGAGCGACTGGTTCGGCACGTACTTGTCGAACTTGTACGGGCCGGACGCCACCGGGTGCGACGTGTACTTGTCGCCGGTGTCCTTCGCCTGCGGCACGGGCGACGCGCCCGGCTGGGCCATGATGTAGTTCCAGTCCGGGAACGACTTGTTCAGGTGGAAGATAAGGGTCGTGTCATCCGGCGTCTCAACGGACGAAAGGCCCAGCTTGTCCGGGCTGGTGTCCTTGTACGGGCCCGGGTACTCGGGGTCGGTCTGAAGAGAGTCGATGACGAACGTCGGACCACCGTTGATGATGTCCTGGGCGAAGAACCGCTCGATGCCGTACTTGATGTCCTTGGACGTGATCGCGGACCCGTCCTCGAACTTGATGCCGGCCTTGAGCTTGTAGGTCCAGGTCTTCCCGCCGTCGGGCGACGTCGGGACCTCGGTCGCCAGGTCCGGCACGAGCTTGGCCGAGTTCGGCTTGGTCTCGTAGGTCAGCAGCGAGCGGGTGATCCAGCGCAGCTGGTCCCAGCAGGTCGCGTAGTAGGTTCGCGCCGGGTCCCACGAGTCGCAGTCGCCGCTGGACAGCGCCTTGAGGGTGCCGCCCTTCTTGTCCGACGCGTACAACAGCTGGTCCGTCGTCGTCGGCAGGCCGGAGGCGGCCGGGCCGCTGCTGCCCCCAGCGGTGGTGCCGTCGTCGTCGCTGCTGCCGCAGGCGGCGAGGGCCAAGCCCACAGCCGCGACGAACACGCCGGTCCTGATCCAGACCGAGTGTTTCCTCATCCGGTTCCCCTCTTCTTGTGCGGTGCTGCCCCGGGATGGGCCGAGGATTGTCCGTGCGTGCGGACCCCGACCCGCGCCGTTGCGGGAGGGATCCGGCTGACCGGCGCGGTACGGCGGGTCTCGCCGCCGCGCCAGGGTGTTGGCCCCGAGATGGTGGCCGCGTGCCGGCTGTCAGCCGCCGCCTCGGGGGTCGAAGGCATCCCGCAGCGCGTCGCCGAGCAGGTTGAACGCCAGCACGGTAAGGAAGATCGCCACGCCCGGTACGACCATGAACGTCGGATCGACCCTGAACAGCCCGCCCGCCGCGGTCGAGAGCATGTCGCCCCAGGACGAGGTCGGCGGCTTCACGCCCACGCCGAGGTAGGACAGCGCGGCCTCGAAGAGGATGTTCGTGGGGATCAGAAGGGTGCTGTAGACGAGGATCGGCGCGACCAGGTTCGRCAGCAGCTCATTCACCATGATCCGGATGGACCCGGCACCGGTGCCACGCGCGGCCGCGACGAAGTCCTTCTCCTTGAGCGAGAGCACCTRGCCCCGGACGATCCGGCCGATGTACGGCCAGCTGAAGAACCCGATGATGAACACCAGGATGAGCAGGCGCAGCGTGTTGCCGTTCAGGCCAAGGGCGCTGTCCGGGATCACCGCGACGATCGCGATCGCGAACAGCAGCAGCGGGAAGGCGAGCAGCAGGTCCATCAGCCGGGCGATCAGGCCGCCGATCCAGCCGCCCACGTAGCCGGAGATCAGCCCCATCACGGTGCCGAGGACGACGGACAGCAGCGTCGCCAGCGACGCGACCAGCAGCGAGATGCGAGCGCCGTAGACGACCCGGGCGAAGACGTCGCGCCCGCTGAGCGGCTCGACACCAAAGGGGTGATGGGAGCTCACGCCGCCGAACGAGCCCGCGGGAAGGGCTGTGTTCGGGTCGAGCAGGCCGTAGTTGGGCTCGTCCGGATTCACTCCGACGATCGACGTCAGCACGGGCGCGAAGATCGCGATGAGCACGACGAGGATGACGAAGGCGACGCTGGCAAGCGCGACCTTGTCCCTACGCAGCCGCGACCAGGCGATCCGCCAGAGCGACCGGCCGGCGACCGGCTTGACCGCCGGCGGACCGGGCGTCAAGTCGGTGGGCTCCACCTGAACCGGCACCGCCACGAACCACCTCCAGGGCAGCCAAAATAAACGTTCCCCCCAAAGCACCAAAGTCAACGCACGGTAGCGTTGTCCGGGCACACTGGATAGCGGATGTTATGAAGTGCTGAGGAAACGTTGCCCATTTGCCACACGATGACCGTTAAGTTACGTATGCGTTACATCGGGGAGAACGTGCGCGGCCGCCGACGTACTGGCGCAACGCGCCGGCCAGCTCAGCCGTAACAGAGCAGAGCGCGACGAAGCGCACCCGCGGCATCCGGCACGGCCACCGCCCCGCCACGGCGAGCGAACTTTCGCGACGCCCGGAGAACGACCGTCGCGGAGCACGGGCCAGGGGGCTCAACCACCCCCATACCCAACGTCGACACAACACCGCGCGCCGGAGGCGGCGACCCCCCGTTCGGGGTGGCCACGCCTCCGCGGGGCCACCCGCCGGTCCGCCCATCGGGCGGGCCGCCCAAAGCAAGAGGCCCGGGCCGCTGACAGCGACCCGGGCCCCAGAACACGCCCGATGGAACCGAACCCTAGGCCGGCGGCCCGCTGCGCACGATCGCGGTGAACTCCTCGGCCGCCAGGCTCGCGCCGCCGACCAGCCCGCCGTCCACGTCCGGCATGGTGAACAGCTCGGCGGCGCTGGCAGCCTTGACCGAGCCGCCGTAGAGCACCCGGATCCCGGCGGCGACCTGGGGCGTGAACTTCTCGGCCAGCCGRCCGCGGACGGCCGCGCACATGTCCTGCGCGTCCTGCGCCGAGGCCGTGCGGCCGGTGCCGATCGCCCAGACCGGCTCGTAGGCGACGACGAGCGTCTCCGCCTGCTTCGGCGTCACGCCCGCGAGCGAGCCGTCCAGCTGCGCCAGGCAGTGCTCGATGTGGCTGCCGGCCACCCGGACGTCCTCGTGCTCGCCGATGCACACGATCGGCGTCAGCCCGTTCCGGTAGGCGGCGGCCGCCTTCGCCGCGACCACCGCGTCCGTCTCGTGGTGGTCGGTGCGCCGCTCCGAGTGCCCCACGATCACATACGTGCAGCCGATCTTGGCCAGCATCGGCCCACCGACGTCGCCGGTGTGCGCCCCGGAGTCGAACGGCGAGAGGTCCTGGGCGCCGTAGCCGAGCGCGAGCTTGTCCCCGTCGATCGTGGTCTGCACGCTGCGCAGGTCGATGAACGGAGGGAACACGACCGTCTCGACCCGGTCCAGCTCGTCTGGCTTGAGGTCGTAGGCGATCTTCTGGACGAGCGCGATCGCCTCGAGGTGGTTGAGGTTCATCTTCCAGTTGCCGGCGACGAGGGTGCGCCGGCCGGTGCCCTTCGACTTCGGGCCACCAACCGGCTTGCCACTCGGCTTGCCACCTGTGCGCCCCAGCGGAGGCGGAGTCATGAGCCCAGCACCTCCAGCGCCGCGAGGCCGGGCAGGGACTTGCCCTCCAGGAACTCCAGGCTCGCGCCGCCACCGGTCGAGATGTGGCTGAACGACGACTCGGGGATGCCAAGGGTGCGCACGGCCGCGGCCGAGTCACCGCCGCCGACGACGGTGAAGCCGTCCTGCGACGCGATCGCCTCGGCGACACCCTTCGTGCCGGCGGCGAACGGCGCCATCTCGAAGACGCCCATCGGCCCGTTCCAGAAGATCGTCCGTGCGCCCGCGAGCCTGCCGGCGAACAGCCTGGTCGAGTCGGGGCCGATGTCGAGCCCCAGCCAGCCGTCGCGGATGCCGGCCGCCGGCACGACGTCGGTGGCGGCGTCGGCGGCGAACCGGTCGGCGATGACGACGTCCGACGGCAGCACGATCCGCTCGCCGCCCTCCGCGAGCAGGTCCTTGCACGTGTCGATCATCTCGGCCTCGAGCAGCGACGCGCCGACGCCGTGGCCCTGGGCCGCGAGGAACGTGAAGCACATGCCACCGCCGACGAGCAGCGCGTCGACCTTCGGCAACAGTGCCCGGATCACGCCCAGCTTGTCCGACACCTTCGACCCGCCGAGCACGACGACGTACGGCCTGCCGGCGTCGCCTGCCAGCCTGCGCAGCACGTCCAGCTCGGCGAGCACCAGCCCGCCGGCCGCGTGCGGCAGCCGCTTCGGCACGTCGGAGACGCTCGCGTGCGCCCGGTGGACGGCGCCGAAGGCATCGCCGACGTAGAACTCGGCGAGCGCGGCCAGCTCGTCGGCGAACGCGGCCCGCGCCGCGGCGTCCTTGCTGGTCTCCCCCGAGTTGAACCGCAGGTTGTCGAGCAGCGCCACCTCGCCGTCTCCGAGCCCGGCGACGACGCTCGCGGCGGCCGAGCCCGCGATGTCGGCGGTGCCGTCGCCGGTGAAGGCGACCGGCCGGCCAAGCGCCTCGGCGAGCCGGGCGGCCACCGGGGCCAGCGAGTACTTCTCGTCGTACTCGCCCTTGGGCCGGCCCAGGTGGGAGCAGACCACCACGCGGGCGCCGCGCTCGGCGAGCGTCCTGATGGTGGGCACACTGGCCAGCACCCGGCCGTCGTCGGTGATCCGCGGGGTGTCGCCGGACCGGTCGAGCGGCACGTTCAGGTCGCTGCGGACCAGCACCCGATGCCCGGCGACCTGCAGGTCGTCGATCGTCCTCACGCTTGGCGTCTCCAGTGATGAGGAAGGAAGAAAGGGGAAGATCTGATGGCACAGACGACACCGCCCGGTGCCGAGGGCACCGGGCGGCTCGTCACAGCGGGTTCGCTAGCTTCGGCTCGATCAGCCGAGCCGGCTGGCGACCAGGGCGGTCAGGTCGACCAGGCGGTTCGAGTAGCCCCACTCGTTGTCGTACMAGCCCACGACCTTCACGAAGGTGCCCGTGGACATGGTCAGCAGCGAGTCGAAGGTGCACGACGCCGGGGTGCCCACGATGTCCGACGACACGATCGGGTCCTCGGTGTAGACGAGGTAGCCCTTCAGCGAGCCGTCGGCCGCCGCCTGGTAGGCCGCGTTGATCTCGTCCCTGCTGGCCGGCCTGGCCAGGTTGACGACCAGGTCGGTGACCGAGCCGTCGAGCACCGGCACCCGCATCGCGATGCCGTCCAGCTTGCCCTTGAGCTTCGGCAACGCCAGTGCCGTCGCCTTGGCCGCGCCGGTCGTGGTCGGGATGATGTTCTGTGCGGCCGCCCGGGCCCGGCGCAGGTCCTTGTGCGGGAAGTCCAGGATCACCTGGTCGTTCGTGTAGGCGTGGATCGTGGTCATCAGGCCGTTCTCGATGCCGAACGCCTCATCGAGGACCTTCGCCAGCGGCGCCACGCAGTTCGTCGTGCAGCTCGCGTTCGACAGCACGTGGTGGCTGGCCGGGTCGTAGACGTCGTCGTTCACGCCCATGACGACGGTCAGGTCCTCACCCTTGGCCGGAGCCGAGATGATGACCTTCTTCGCGCCCGCCTCGAAGTGCTTGGCGGCCGGCTCGCGGTCGGTGAACCGGCCGGTCGACTCGATGACGATGTCGACGCCCAGCTCGCCCCAGGGCAGCGCCGCCGGGTCCCGCTCCGCGAGCACCTTGATCGTGCTGTCGCCGACCTGGATGCCGCCGTCGACCACGCTGACCGTCTCGGACAGCGTGCCCAGGGTGGTGTCGTACTTCAGAAGATGGGCAAGKGTCTTGCTGTCGGTCAGGTCGTTGACGGCGACAACCTCGAGCCCCGTCTGCGGGCTCGCCGCCAGCGCCCGCCAGAAGTTTCGGCCGATGCGACCGAAACCGTTGACCCCTACTCGCGTAGCCACGTCCGCGGACTCCCAACCGTCGTACCGACGTCATGTTCCGTTGCCGCCCCAGAGCCTAACGACTTTGCGCCGCCGGGTTCGGTATCCGAGGCCCAACGGGGGCCGGATCACTCGCGCCGGTCACCGCACATCAGGCGTTCTCCAGCAGCTCGGGCGAAACGCTGGCCTCTGTGTTGGGGATGCCGAGGACGCTCGCGCGCTTGTCGGCGAGGGCGAGGAGGCGGCGGATCCGGCCGGCGACGGCGTCCTTCGTCAGTGGCGGGTCGGCGAGCGCGCCGAGCTCCTCCAGCGACGCCTGGGCGTGCTGCAGCCGCAGCCGGCCGGCCGCCAGCAGGTGCTCGGGAGCGTCGTCGCCGAGGATGCGCATCGCGGCCTGCACCCGCGCGCCGGCGGCCACGGCCGCCCGGGCCGAGCGGCGCAGGTTCGCGTCGTCGAAGTTCGCCAGCCGGTTGGCGGTCGCCCGGACCTCGCGGCGCATCCGCCGCTCCTCCCAGGCCAGCAGGCTGTCGTGCGCGCCGATCCTGGTCAGCAGCGCGCTGATCGCGTCGCCGTCGCGGATCACCACCCGGTCGACGCCACGGACGTCCCGGCTCTTGGCCTGCACCCCGAGCCGGCGGGCCGCGCCCACGAGCGCCAGCGCCGCCTCCGGGCCGGGCGAGGTGACCTCCAGCGAGCAGGACCGCCCCGGCTCGGTGAGCGAGCCGTGCGCGAGGAACGCCCCTCGCCACGCCGCCGCCGCGTCACAGGCCGAACCGGTGACGACCTGGGGCGGCAGTCCGCGGACGGGACGTCCGCGCTGGTCGAGCAGGCCGGTCGACCGGGCGAGCTGCTCACCGTCGCGCTCGACCCGCACGATGTAGCGGACCGACCGGCGCAGGCCGCCGGCGGCCAGCACCGCGATCGTCGACGGGAAGCTGAACACCTCGGCGATCTCCCGGCGCAGCCGGCGCGCGGCCGCCCCGGTGTCGAGCTCCGCCTCGACGACGATCCGGCCCCCAACGATGTGCAGGCCACCGCCGAAACGCAGCAACGCCGCCATCTCCGCGCGCCGGCAGCAGGGCTTCGCCACCCGCAGCCGGCTGAGCTCGTCCTTCACGGTGGCCGTCATCGCCGCCACACCGATCACTCCTTGAGGTCGCGGGCGGTCACCCGCAGGTCGGGAGGGCTAGGGGTCGCGCGCATCGTCAGCACCGCGGCCTCGGCCGACGGGCCAGGGATGCCGCTGGACGCGGGACCGGATGCCGCGAAGACGGCCTCGAAGGCGGCCGCGAGCAGCGTGGGATCGTGGATCCCCGCCGCGTCGGCCGAACGGACCGGCGCGAGGTGCAGCTCGGCGCCGAGGTCGGCGGCCGCCTCCGCGAGCGCCGAGGGGTCGGGGACGGTCGCCGGGTCGGCGAGCACCACGTCCACGGTGAGCCCCGGGGCGTGCCGGGCGAGCACGCGCAGATGCGCCTGGGGAGTGAAGCCCTCGGTCTCCCCGGGCTGCGAGACCAGGTTCAGCACGACCAGCCGGCGCGCCGCCGCGCCGGTGATCGCCTTGTGCATCTCCGGTACCAGCAGGTGCGGCAGCATGCTGGTGTAGAGCGAGCCGGGGCCGAGCACCAGCCAGTCGGCCTCCTCGACAGCGGCGCAGGCGGGAATGCAGGCCCGCGGCTCCGCCGGCTCCACCCAGACCTCGCAGACCGAGCCCGCGGTGGTGGCCACCGCCACCTGGCCGCGCACCCGCCGCGTCGCCGCCGGGTCGTCAGGGTCAAGACCAGCGACCTCGGCGACGATGTCGATCCCGTCCTCGGACAGCGGCAGCACCCGGCCACTCACCCCGAGCAGCTGCGCGGCCAGCTCCAGCGCCAGCACCGGCGAGCCGATCTGCTCGGCGAGCGCGGCCAGCACCAGGTTGCCCAGCGCGTGCCCGGCCAGCGGCCCCGGACCGTCGAACCGGCGCTGGAACACGTCGGCCCAGGTCCGTGACCACTGGTCGGGGCCGGCGAGCGCCGCCAGCGCCATCCGCAGGTCGCCGGGCGGGAGCGCGCCGAGCTCGTGGCGCAGCCGACCGGAAGACCCGCCGTCATCACCGACGGTGACGACGGCGGTGAGCCGGTCGGTGATGCGGCGCAGCGCCGACAGCGACGCGGCGAGGCCGTGCCCGCCGCCGAAGGCGACGACGGCTGGCGCCCCGGGCGCCGGCAGCTGGTCCGCCCGAACCTGGGTCATGGGATCTCCGGGCAGGTCGTGGGGGTGATGGGGCACCGGCGTCACTCCCGACCCAGGTCGCGGTGCACGATCTGGACGCCAACGCCCGTCGCGGCGAGCCTGGCGGCGAGCTCCTCGGCCACGGCGACGCTGCG
Organism: Pseudofrankia sp. EUN1h; assembly: GCF_001854645.1. Taxonomy (NCBI): domain Bacteria; kingdom Bacillati; phylum Actinomycetota; class Actinomycetes; order Frankiales; family Frankiaceae; genus Pseudofrankia; species Pseudofrankia sp. EUN1h. Next base: position 115,627 of record NZ_MBLN01000052.1, read on the forward strand.
GTGCCGCCCGCCGGTGCAGCCCACGGCGAGGGTCAGGTACCGCTTGCCCTCGCGCAGGTACCCCTCGCCGACGAGGCGCAGCAGCTCGGCGTACCGGTCGATGAACTCCTTGGCACCCGGCTGCTCGAGAACATAGTCGCGCACCTGTGGGTCGCGGCCGGTGAACGGCCGGAGCGCCTCCACCCAGTGTGGGTTGGCCAGGAACCGGCAGTCGGCGACCAGGTCGGCGTCCAGCGGCAGGCCGTAGCGGTAGCCGAACGAGATGACCGTGGCGTTCAACCGATTGCCACCCGGCTGCCCGAAGGCGGCGTTGATCTTCGATCGCAGCTCGTGGACGTTGAGGTCGGTGGTGTCCAGCACCAGGTCGGCCTCGCCGCGCAGCTCGGCGAGCAGCGCGCGCTCCCGGCTGATGCCGTCGACGACCCGGCCGTCGTCCTGCAGCGGGTGCGGACGGCGGACGTGGTCGAACCGGCGGACCAGCGCGTCGTCCGACGCCTCCAGGAACAGCACCCGCGGGCGGGTGCCGGCGGCGTCGAGCGCGTCGAGCGCCGCCCGCAGGTCGGCGAAGAACGCCCGGCCGCGCACGTCGACGACGGCCGCGATCCGGCTGACGCCGCCGCCGGAGCGACGGCCCAGCTCGGCCATCGTCGACAGCAGCGCCGGCGGCAGGTTGTCGACGACGAACCAGCCCAGGTCCTCCAGGCACTTGGCCGCGGTGCTGCGGCCGGCGCCTGACAGCCCGGTGATGATCGCGAGATCCAGCGGCACACTGGGTGCGGCGGCGGTCACGGCGTGGTCCCCCTTGTCACGGCGTGCTCTTCCTCTGTCTCAGAGCCCTCTGCTGGCTCGGAATCCTCTGCTGGCTCGGAACTCTCTGCCGATTTCGGGCCCGCTGCCTTCGAGCCCGCCGCCGCTGGCGGCGGCGGGGCGGCATCCAGGATCTCGCCCGTGAGCGGGTCGACCGCCGGCGCGGGCGCGGCCGACGCCCCTGGGGCGCTCGTGGCGAGCGCCGCGACGACGGCGGCGGCGGTGCGCGGGCCGATCCCGGGCACGCCGGCGATCTCCTCGACGCTGGCCGCGCGCAGCTTCGCGACCGARCCGAACGTGCGCAGCAGCGCCTTGCGCCTGGTCTCGCCGAGGCCTGGCACGCCGTCCAGCAGCGACACCGTCATCGACGCGGATCGCTTCTGCCGGTGATAGGTGATCGCGAACCGGTGGGCCTCGTCGCGCACCCGTTGCAGCAGGTACAGCGCCTCGCTGGTACGCGGCAGGATGACCGGGTCCGGGTCGTCCGGGAGCCAGACCTCCTCCAGGCGCTTGGCGAGCCCGCACAACGCCACCCCGCCGGGCCCGGACTCGATCCCCAGCTCCGCCAGCGCCCGGGCCGCGGCGGCCACCTGCGGCGGCCCGCCGTCGACGACGACGAGGTTCGGCGGGTAGGCGAATTTGCGCGGCCGCCCGTCGACCACCAGCGGATCGCCGGCCGGGACCTCGGCCGGCCCGGCCTCGCCCCGGGCCTCGTCGTCCTCCGCGCCAGGCAGCTCGCCCGTACGGGACCGCTCGGCGAGGTACCGACTGAACCGGCGGCCCACCGTCTCGTACATGCTCGCGACGTCGTCCTGGCCGGCCGTCTGCTGGGGGCCTCCGGCCGCGCGAGCTTCGCCATTGTCGCGCGGCCTTTGGCCGGCGACTCCTCGGACAGAGAAGCGCCGGTACTCCGACTTGCGGGGCAGGCCGTCCTCGAAGACGACCATGCTTGCCACGACGTTGGTGCCCTGGGTGTTGGAGATGTCGAAGCACTCGATCCGCAGCGGCGCGTCGGCGAGGCCGAGCGCCTCCTGCAGCTCGGCGAGCGCCTGGCTGCGGGCCGTCAGATCGCTCGCGCGCCGCGTGCGGTGCAGCATGAGCGCCTGCTTGGCGTTGCGCTCCACCGTCTCGAACAGCGTCCGCTTGTCGCCGCGCCGCGGGACGCGCACGTCCACCCGCCCGCCGCGATAGCGGCCGAGCAGCTCGCTGACCGCCTCGGCGTCGGCCGGCAGCTCCGGGACGAGGATCTCCCGCGGGATGTCGGCCTGGCCCTCGCCGCCCGCGCCGCCCTCGGCGCCCGCCGGGGCGCCGTCACCCAGGTCCTTGTCCCCCAGATACTCCTGGGTGAGGAACTGCTCCACGAGGTCGGCGGTGTCGACGTCGGCCAGCTTGTCGACGACCCAGCCGCGCTGCCCGCGCACCCGGCCGTCACGCACGTAGAAGACCTGGACCGCCGCCTCCAGCTCGTCCTCGGCGAACCCGACGACGTCGGCGTCGGTGCCGTCGGGCAGCACGACGGCCTGCTTCTCCATCGCGCGGCGCAGCGCGCCGGCGTCGTCGCGCAGCCGGGCGGCCCGCTCGTAGTCCTGCAGCTCGGCGGCGTCCCGCATCTCGGTTTCCAGCCGGCGCAGGAAACGGCCGGTCTGGCCGCCCATGAAGTCGCAGAAGTCCTGGACGATCTGGCGGTGTTCGTCCGCGCTGACCCGTCCGACGCAGGGCGCGCTGCAGCGGTCGATGTAGCCGAGCAGGCACGGGCGGCCGACCTGCCCGGCGCGCTTGAAGACACCGGCGGAGCAGGTGCGCGCCGGGAACACCCGCAACAGCAGGTCGAGCGTCTCCCGGATGGCCCAGGCGTGCGCGTAGGGGCCGAAGTACCGGACACCCTTGCGCTTGGGCCCACGCATGACCTGGAGCCGCGGGAACTCCTCCTGCAGTGTCACGGCGAGACTCGGGTAGCTCTTGTCGTCGCGGTAGCGGACGTTGAAGCGCGGGTCGTACTCCTTGATCCAGGTGTACTCCAGCGCGAGCGCCTCGACCTCGGTGGACACGACGGTCCACTCGACGGAGCTCGCTGTGGTGACCATCGTGCGGGTACGAGGATGCAGCGCATAGACGTCGGTGAAGTAGTTGGCGAGCCGGGCGCGCAGGTTCTTGGCCTTGCCGACGTAGAGGACGCGGCCATGGGGATCCCGGAAGCGGTATACGCCCGGGGTCTCGGGGATCGAGCCCGGCGCGGGTCGGTAGGACGCCGGATCAGCCATAGGTCGAGCCTACGGCGACCCGGGTCACGGTCAGACAGCGCCTCCACGTAACCATTTCATCACGCAGAGCGTTGATGCTTGTCGAGGGGTACCCCCCGAAGCCACCCGCTCCGTGTCCTTACCGTGTCTCGCTCACGGCGGATGCGGCTCTCACCACTTCATCACGGCCCGTGCGCCACCCTCCCGACGGCCAGCGCGCCACGCCCCGGGCCCGGGCGCGCCGCGGCCCGACGGCGCCGTCACCCGCGGGACCCACCCGGACGGACCTTTTTCCTGCCGCCGTTTCCTCACCCACCCAAGCGCGGGCGAGGYGTACCACGTATCGTGGACGTAGCGTGCTTGCGCGAGTGCGCGCCGCCGCTCGATCTGGCCGGTGCCGTTTGCGCGGCACAGGGTGACCGGCACAGGGTGAGCGGCGCTGGGGGCGCTCGCGCCTCCGTCAGACACATGGTGGTGTCGCCCCAAGGCCCGAGCCAGTGGGGCCGAAGGCGCACCGCGGTATTGCAATACCGCGCACAACAGCAAGGCCGCATCACCGGATGGGTGCACGGCTGTAGGGGCGCATCCGCTGTCGGGGACCTCCCGCGAGAGCGCCACCAGGAAGACAGCACAGCGGCGATGTCGCCGCGGGTAGCGGCTGCCTGTCGGCAAGCCGTCCACACCCGGCTGGCACCTGGGACGCGACGCTGCGACCCTCAAATCAGCAACTGGGAACTTGGCTGCTGGGAGAAAGCGGCGTCGTCGGCCTGGCAGGCGCAGCGAGGGAGGGACCCACCCGTGCAGGGTCTGGACGTCAGCACCGAGTTCATCATCGACGACGCGTCGACGACCGGACGGGTCACCGTCCTCGTGGTCACCTGGCGCGCCTGCGACCCGCTGGCCGTCAGCCTTTCCCTGGTCTCCCGGCCCGACCATCCGGCGCTGCCGCAGGGCAACTGGGTGGCCCCGCGGGACTCCTTGCGCGCCGGTCTGGAGAAGCCGACCGGCGACGGCGACGTGCGCTTCACCCCCGATCCGCGCCGCTCGGAGGTACAGCTGGTGCTCACTGACGGCGCCTCGCACTCGACCGTCGTTCTCGGTGCCGAGCCACTTCGCGACTTCCTGGAGCGCACCGAGCGGGTCGTCCCCGCCGGCCAGGAGCATCCCGAACGCGAGCTCGACGCCGTCCTCGACGAGCTTCTCCGCGCCTGACCGCGCCGTTCTCGTGACGACCGCGGGCGGTCCGGCGGCGGACGAGGACCGGCGGCCCACGTCGCGGTCACGGTCGGCGCGCGGCCCGTCGCGACTGACCTGTCTCGGGCCGGCGGCCCGGCCCGCGTTCGACGCGGTGACGAGTGCGTCGGTGGTCGCGGTGGCCGACGACGGCCGGCTGGTGCTCGCGGATCTCGCGCGCGGGCTCGACCTGCCCGGCGGCCACGTCCAGTGGCGCGACTCCTCCCCCGAGGAGACGGCCCGCCGGGAGACCCGGGAGGAGATCCGGGCCGAGCTGGGCGACCTGGCGCTGGTCGAAGTCATCGAGTCGGACCACTTCGGCCCGGACGACCTGACCTATATGATCATTTACGTCGCCCGGGTCCGCCACCTGCTCCCCTGGGCGGACGGTCATGAGTCGGCGGGCCGCGTCCTCCTGCCGCCCGCCGAGTTCCTGGCCCGCTACCGCGGCACCCGCCCCGGCCTGATGCGCCATCTCGTCACGTCCGCCCTCGCCGTGCTGTCCGCCGGCTAACGGACCGGCTCGGGCGCTGTTTGTCGGCTTCCCGACAATTCCGAACGTCGGGGTGGCGTCATCTCGTCCTCACTGCACCACCGGCCCACGTGAGGCCGGGCAGGCACGAAGGACCGACTTGTGGATGACGACTTCACCGAGTTCGTGCGCAACCGCGGCCAGGCGCTCGGTCGGACCGCCTACCTGCTGACCGGCGACGCGGGCCGCGCCGAGGACCTCGTCCAGAGCGCGCTGCTCGCGGTCTGGCTGCGGCGCGGAAAGGTCGACCCGGACCGCTGGGAGGCCTACACCCGCCGGACGATGGTCAACCTCTCGTGCTCCTGGTGGCGGCGCCGGTCGTCGGGCGAGCGCCCGGTGGCGACGCTGCCGGACCTGCCGGGAGCCGACCCGACCGACGCGGCCGACGAGCGGTCGCGCCTGGTCGCGGCGCTGCGGCGGCTGCCCGCGCGGCAGCGCGCCGCGGTCGTGCTGCGCCACTACGAGGACCTCTCCGACGCCGAGACGGCGCGGTTGCTCCGCTGCAAACCAGGCACGGTCCGCAGCCTCACCTTCCACGGGCTGAGCCGCCTGCGTGCCCTGTTGGCCGAGTCTCCGGGCCTGGCCTCGGCGGCCCACCCACCAGCCTTCGGCACACGCCCGTCCCTGGACGCCCACCCGCGGAGCGGAGAGGCTCGATGAACGAGACGAACGACCTCACGAGGCTGCTGCGGGCCGCCGCCACCGACATGCCCGACAACCCGCACCGCGCCGAGGACCTGGCGCGGCGGGCCGACGCGCGCCATCACCGGCAGGTCCGCACGGCGGTGGTCGCCGGCGTGACCGCGGTCGCGGTCGCCGCCGTCGCGGTGGTGTTCGGGCTGGGCCTGGGCCGTGACTCCGGTGCGGCTACGGTCGTCCCGGCCAGGTCGCCCGCACCGACTCCGGACGAGTCCCGCCGGCTGCACCTGTTCGGCGGGGTGTCGCTGGTGCCGCCGGCCGGCTGGACGGTCAGCTATGCGGGGAGCTCCGCGCGCGACATGTGGATCTGCCTCGTGCCGCCGCCGACCGAGACGCGGATGGACTGGACGTGCGACGGCGGGATCCTCGTCGAGTCCGGGACCGTCGTGGGCGAGGAGGGGCAGCCGTTCCAGCCGCACCAACACATGGGCTGGTACCCCGGTACGGGCCAGGCGCCCTGCCCGACGCCGCCCGCCGACGGGGCGAACGGGATGGTCAACGAGGTCTGGCCCGGCGGGCTCGAGCCCGACAGCCCCTCCCTGGTCGACCAGGGCGACCAGGACTACGAGGTCGTGAACGGCCGGTCCTTCGCCACCGACCAGTGGAACGCCCACTGCGACAACGGGTTCGTCTTTCACCCGCGCAGCTGGTACCTGGCCGAGGTCCCGTTCCGCGTCCTCGACTACCTGGGACATCCGCAGGCCGACGAAGACCTGCTCCGCAGCATCAGGATCGGTCCCGACGAGTCCCGCCGGATGACCTTCCAGGGTGGCGTCTCGCTGATCCCGCCCAAGGGCTGGACGGTCTTCTCCCAGGGCGCCGACCTTTCCGGTGGCCCCGGGGCGCCACGGGACCGCTGGGCGTGCCTGGTGCCCGGCCAGCTCGACCGGAGGATGTACAACCTCGCCTGCCCAGGCATCCTGATCGAGGCTGGCAGCGTCGCAGGGCACGCGGGACAGCCGTTCGAGGCTCATCAGGACGAGGGCTGGAACTCCGGCCCCGACAGCCAGGGCTGCGCGAGGCCGAACGGCGCGTCCGGCGGATCGGCGGTCGCGCCCGGGTCCCCCGGCGACACCCGTCCGGACCCGGCGGCGCCGGTCGAGCAGGGCCCCTGGAACGTGGCCAGCCAGGTCGGCGCGTACGACAAGTGGACCGCCCACTGCGTCGATGACGGGTACGTCTTCCACCCGCGCAGCTGGTACCTGCCGGGGATACCCTTCCGCATCCTCGACGGCGGCATCCCCTCGGAGGTCGCGAAGCTCCTGCCCACCATCAGGATCAGCTGATCCGCGCGCGAGCCTGGCCGGCGCGTTTCCACGCCGGCCAGGCTCGCGTCACCGCCGGCCGGTCAGTCGACGCCGGCGGCGGTCATGCCGCGGAGCTCCTTCTTGAGCTCGCCGATCTCGTCGCGCAGGCGGGCGGCGAGCTCGAACTGGAGCTCCTTGGCCGCCTCGTGCATCTGGTCGTCCAGCTGGCGGATCAGGTTCGCCAGATCGTGGCGGGGCATCCCGGCGAGCTCCGCGGCGTAGCGGCCGACGGCGTCCTGCCTGCCGCCGCGTGACTTCATCCCGGGCACCGGCGCCTTGCCACGGGACTGTGCCCGGCCGCCGCCGTACAGCTCCCCGTCGGCGTTCTCCCGGACCATGTCGTCGAGGATGTCCATGACCTTCTTGCGCAGCGGCTGAGGATCGACGCCGTTCTTCTCGTTGTAGGCGACCTGCAGGGCGCGGCGGCGGTTCGTCTCCTCGATGGCCGTACGCATCGACGGGGTGATCTTGTCGGCGTACATGTGCACCTGGCCGGCGACGTTGCGGGCCGCGCGGCCGATCGTCTGGATCAGCGACCGCTCGGAGCGCAGGAAGCCCTCCTTGTCGGCGTCCAGGATCGAGACCAGCGACACCTCGGGCAGGTCGAGGCCCTCGCGCAGCAGGTTGATGCCGACCAGCACGTCGTAGTCGCCGCGGCGCAGCTCGGTGAGCAGCTCCACCCGGCGCAGGGTGTCCACCTCGCTGTGCAGGTAACGCACCCGGATGCCTAGCTCCAGCAGGTAGTCGGTGAGGTCCTCGGACATCTTCTTGGTGAGCGTGGTGACCAGGATCCGCTCGTCGCGCTCCGCCCGCTGCCGGATCTCGTGGACGAGGTCGTCGATCTGGCCCTTCGTCGGCTTGAGGATGATCTCCGGGTCGATCAGCCCGGTCGGCCGGATGATCTGCTCGACGACGCCGTCCGCGACCCTCAGCTCGTACGGGCCGGGTGTCGCCGACAGGTAGACGGTCTGGCCGATGCGCTCCAGGAACTCCTCCCAGCGCAGCGGCCGGTTGTCCATCGCCGACGGCAGCCGGAAGCCGTGGTCGACCAGGTTGCGCTTCCGGGACATGTCGCCCTCGTACATGCCACCGATCTGCGGCACCGTGTTGTGCGACTCGTCGATGACCAGCAGGAAGTCGTCGGGGAAGTAGTCGAGCAGCGTGTGCGGCGCGGTGCCGGCGGCGCGGCCGTCGATGTGGCGCGAGTAGTTCTCGATGCCGGAGCAGAACCCGACCTGGCGCATCATCTCGATGTCGTAGGTGGTCCGCATCCGCAGCCGCTGCGCCTCCAGCAGCTTGCCCTGCCCCTCCAGCGTCTCCAGCCGGGCGGCCAGCTCCTCCTCGATGCCGGTGATCGCCCGTTCCATCCGCTCGGGGCCCGCCACGTAGTGGGTCGCCGGGAAGACGTGCACCTGCTGCACCTCGCGGACGATCTCGCCGGTCAGCGGGTGCAGGTACGAGAGCCGTTCGATCTCGTCGCCGAAGAGCTCGATGCGTACCGCCAGCTCCTCGTAGACGGGGAACACCTCGACCGTGTCGCCGCGGACCCGGAACGTGCCGCGGGTGAAAGCCAGGTCGTTGCGGGCGTACTGGACGTCGACCAGCCGGYGCAGCAGGATGTCGCGGTCGATCTCCTCGCCGACGGTGAGACGGACCATCCGGTCGATGTACTCCTGCGGCGTGCCGAGGCCGTAGATGCAGCTCACGGAGGCGACGACGATCGTGTCCCGCCGGGTGAGCAGGCTCATCGTCGCGGAGTGGCGCARCCGCTCGACCTCCTCGTTGATCGAGGAGTCCTTCTCGATGTAGGTGTCGGTCTGCGCGATGTACGCCTCGGGCTGGTAGTAGTCGTAGTACGAGACGAAGTACTCGACGGCGTTGTTCGGCAGCAGCTCACGGAACTCGTTGGCCAGCTGGGCCGCGAGGGTCTTGTTCGGTGCCATCACCAGCGTCGGACGCTGTAGCTCCTCGATGAGCCAGGCCGTCGTCGCGGACTTGCCGGTACCGGTGGCGCCGAGCAGCACGATGTTCTTCTCGTCGGCCCTGATGCGCCGTGCCAGCTCCTTGATCGCCGCTGGCTGGTCACCGGACGGCTGGTAGTCGGAGACGACCGTGAAGGGCGCGCTGGAGCGCTCCACGCTCAGAGTCGGGCGTTCGAACGTCGTGCTCATGCCCTTTAGAACACCACACGGCTCCGACAGTTCCCAGGACGAGCCGACACGCCCTCGCGGGCGGATGTGCCCGTGCCGAGCGGGTGGGCCCTGCCCGGGCGGGTCCGGCGCAGACCGGCAAAATGCCCACGCTGGTAGCGAGATCGCCGGTTCGGGTGGGAGGGCGAGGGGCACGACAGACGTTGAGTGAGCGAAGGGCGACCGCGTAGGCCGGCATCACCGCGCGGGGCAACCTCGGAAGGAGCCACGAGCGCAATGACCACCCATGACGCGGACCGGGGCAGGCGGATCCCCCGGATCATCGTGCGTCCGGGGCTGATTGTCTCGGTAGCGGTCATCACCGCGCTGCTCGGTTGGCTAACGCTGCCGGTCACCGTCCCGAGCCGGACGGGATCCGCGTACGTCAGTGCCGGCCTGCTCGGTGCCCTCCTGCTGCTGGCGATCCTGGTCGTCGCCGACCTGCTGCGGGCCGTCGCGGCCCGCCGGGCCGGCCTCGAGGTGCACGCGATCGTGCTCGGGGCGTTCGGCAGCCGGCTCGTGCTCGCCCGGCCGGGCGGGCCGGGTGGACCGGGTGAGCCGGGTGGCTGGAGGCGCCCCGGCGACGAGATCGTCTGGGGTGTTCCCACGGAGCCCTACCCGGCCGAGCCCGCCGGCGGCGCGCGGCGGCCGGCCGAGCCGGAGCAGCCTCCCGACTCGGCCGGCCAGGGCCGGTCCTGGCCGGGCGGGCTCGACCCGCGGGTGGACGCGGCCATCGCCCGCGCGGGCCTGCTGGCGACTGGCCTGTGCGGCGCGGTCTTCGTGACGCTCGGCGCGCTCGCGCCCGGCGGGACGCTCGCGCTGGCCGGGCAGGTCGCGCTCTGGGTGGGGACGTTCACACTGCTCATCACCCTGGTCGACCTGCTGCCGTCGCCACGGACCCCGGGCGGGCGGATCCTGGCCGCGTCCGTGCTGCGCCGCACCGGAGATCCCCGCCGGGCCGAGGCGGTCGTCGCGCGGACCGGCGTGGCCATCGGCTGGGCGATGATCGCCGCGGGGGTCGTCGCCTGCTTCCTCGTCGGGCTGATCGGGCTGTGGGCGGTGCTGCTCGGCTGGATGGCGCTGGGCACCTCCCGACTGGCGCAGGCGCGCCAGCGCGCCGGTACCGCGCTCGAGGGTGTGTTCGTCCGGGACGTGATGCTCCCGCCGCCGCCCCGGCTGCCGGCCTGGCAGACCGTGGACGAGGCGCTGCGTTCCGCCGCGGCGCCGGGGAGGCCGATGTCGACCGTGTTCACGGTGCACGACTTCGACGAGTCGCTGGCCGGCGCCGCCCTGGTGCGTGACCTGGCCTCCGTGCCGCTCGACGACCGCGACCTCGCCAAGGTGAGCCGGGTGACGATCCCGCTGTCCTCGGTCCCGACGGCCCGGCCGGACGAACCGCTCACGGTCGTCGTCCCCCGGCTCGCCAGCCGGCCCGCCGCCGGCTGCGTCCTCGTCCTCGACGAGGAGCAGCGCGACGAGCGGGGACATCCCCGGGTGGTCGGAACGGTCGGCCCCGCGGAGATCCGCCGCGCGATCGAGACGGCCCCGGCGCGCGGCCGCGCCGTGATCCCCTCCGGCCTCGGCCGTCCCAACCAGCACCCGGGCCGCTGACGGCGCGGCCGGCCCTTCAGGCGCGGGGGCTCGGGGCGGGATAGACGGAGAAGGCCACGCGGGGCTGGATGGGCGTGGTGGTGAGTTCGGCGCGCTCGACGCGGTCCCAGCGGAACCAGCGCGGCGCGTCCTTGTCCAGGCACCACGCCATCAGGTACCAGTTGCCGCGGGCGTAGGCGAAGGCGTGCGGTTCGACCCGCCGGTGGCTGGACCTCCCGGCCGCGTCGACGTAGTCGATGCTGACGGCGACACCGTCACGCATGGCGTCCTCGATGACCGGGGTGGCCGGTATGCGCGGCAGCCCGTCCGGCCGGGCCCACATCCGGGCCGCGAGCTCCGTGACCCTGTCATGGCCCGCCGGGCCGAGCGCCGTGAGGACCTTGTGCAGTGCCTCCCGCGCGGCGTCGCTCGCCGGGCCGGGTGCCAGCGCGACCAGCGCCACCGCGGCGGCGACGGCCTCGTCCTCGGTGAGCGCGACCGCGAGCGGCCCGGGGTCGGCCGGCTGATGTGTCGGCACCGTCCGCTGTCGTCCCTTCGGCTCGTCCCGGCTCACACCGTCAGGGTGCCACCTTCTCGCCCGTCCAAGCACGGGACACCCACGTCACCCCACCGGCCACGTCACCCAATGGCCGCGCCGCCAGCTACTGCCGGATCTCGACGGTCTTGATCGATCGCCAGGCGACCAGCACCTGGCCGCCGCCGTCCAGCGGGAGTGCCGTCACCTCGCCGCGGGTCAGCCAGCCCTGCATCTCCCGCATCAGCGTGGCGAGCCGCGCCTCCCACGGCGTGGTGGCGTCGACCAGGCTGGAGATGTCGACGCGGTGCTCGATGGCGCCGTCGAGCACGAGTACAACGACCGCAGTGGACACCAGCCTCAGCCTTCCGTCTCGTTCGGTTCGGCGCCGGGCAGGTTACCGGGTGCCACGCCTTCGCTCCCGGGCAACCCTAGCCGGCGACACGATCAACCCCGCCGCGCGGGTGTTCGCGCGGCGGACGCCGTGGCCGCCGAGCCGCGCGGCCCCGGCGTCGCGAAACGTCAGGCGGCGCTGGTGGCTCCGATGACCGAGGTGAGCTGGGAGGCGTCGGCGGTCGCTGACTTCTCGGCGCGGCCGGAGAAGATCTCGCGGAGGAAGACGCCGGTGTGGCTGGCCGGGTTCGCGGCCACCGCCTCCGGGGTGCCCTCGGCGACGACCCGGCCGCCGCCGGTGCCACCCTCGGGGCCCATGTCGACCAGCCAGTCCGCCGTCTTGATGACGTCGAGGTTGTGCTCGATGACGATGACGGTGTTGCCGGCGTCGACGAGGCGGCCGAGCACGCCGAGCAGCTTGCGGATGTCCTCGAAGTGCAGGCCGGTGGTCGGCTCGTCGAGGACGTAGACGGTGCGCCCGGTGGAGCGGCGCTGCAGCTCGGAGGCGAGCTTGACCCGCTGCGCCTCGCCGCCGGACAGCGTGGGCGCGGACTGGCCGAGCCGGACGTAGCCGAGGCCCACGTCGTTGAGGGTGCGCAGGTGGCGGGCGATCGGCGGGACGGCGGCGAAGAACTCGGCCGCCTCCTCGATCGGCATGTCGAGCACCTCGGCGATGTTCCTGCCCTTGTAGTGGACCTCGAGGGTCTCCCGGTTGTACCGGGCGCCGGCGCACACCTCGCAGGGGACGTACACGTCCGGAAGGAAGTTCATCTCGATCTTGATCGTGCCGTCGCCGGAGCACGCCTCGCAGCGGCCGCCCTTGACGTTGAACGAGAACCGGCCGGGCAGGTAGCCGCGCACCTTCGCCTCGGTGGTCTCGGCGAACAGCCGCCGGATGTGGTCGAACACGCCGGTGTAGGTCGCCGGGTTGGAGCGCGGGGTCCGCCCGATCGGTGACTGGTCGACGCGGACGGCCTTGTCGAGGTGGTCGAGGCCGGAGACGGTGCGGTGCCGGCCGGGGACCTCGCGAGCGCCGTTGAGCTTGTTCGCCAGCACCGCGGCCAGGATGTCGTTCACCAGGGTCGACTTGCCGGACCCGGAGACGCCGGTGACGGCGACCAGGCAGCCGAGCGGGAACGAGACCGTGACGTCGCGCAGGTTGTGCTCGCGGGCGCCGTGGACGGTGAGCGTCCGGCTCTTCGTCGGCGGGCGGCGCACCGCCGGGACGGGGATGGACCGCCGGCCGGACAGGTACGCGCCGGTCAGCGACTCCTCGCTGGTGAGCAGCTCGGAGACGGGCCCGGAGACGACGACCCGGCCGCCGTGCTCGCCGGCGCCCGGGCCGATGTCGACGACCCAGTCGGAGGCGAGGATCGTGTCCTCGTCGTGCTCGACGACGATCAGCGTGTTGCCCAGGTCACGCAGCCGCACCAACGTCTTGATGAGCCGGCGGTTGTCGCGCTGGTGCAGGCCGATCGACGGCTCGTCGAGGACGTAGAGCACGCCGACGAGGCCGGAGCCGATCTGCGTCGCCAGCCGGATCCGCTGCGCCTCGCCGCCGGCGAGGGTGCCGGCGGAACGGTCGAGGGAGAGGTAGTCGAGGCCGACGTCGAGCAGGAACGCGAGCCGCGCGTCGACCTCCTTGAGCACCCGGCCGGCGATCGAGAGCTCCCGCTCCGTCAGGTCGAGGTCCCCGAGGAAGCCGGCGCAGTCGCCGATCGACATCGCCGAGACCTCGGCGATCGAACGGCCGCCCACCGTCACGGCGAGCGACTCCGGCTTGAGCCGGGCGCCCCGGCACGACGGGCACGGCACGTCGCGCATGTAGCCCTCGTAGCGCTCGCGGCTCGTGTCCGACTCGGCCTCGCGCAGGCGGCGCTCCAGGAACGGGATGACGCCCTCGAAGCTCGTGTAGTACGAGCGCTTGCGGCCGTAGCGGTTGGTGTACCCGACGTGGATCTCGGTGTCGCCGCTGCCGTGCAGCACCGCCTTGYGGGCGCGGTCGGGCAGTGCCTCCCACGGGGTGTCCATCGAGAAGTGCAGGTCCTCGGCCAGCGCGGACAGCAGCCGCTCGAAGTACTCCTTGTTGTGCCCGCCGGACCAGGGGCCGATCGCACCCCCGGCGAGCGACAGCGTCGGGTCGGTGACGACGAGCTCCGGGTCGACCTCCTTGCGGGTGCCGAGGCCGGTGCATTCGGGGCAGGCGCCGTAGGGGGTGTTGAACGAGAACGAGCGAGGCTCGAGCTCCTCGAACGACAGGTCGTCGTAGAGGCAGGCGAGGTGCTCGGAGTACATCCGCTCGCGGTCCTCGTCGTGCGGGTCGCGGTCGACGAAGTCGAGCAGTACCAGGCCGTTGCCGAGGCGCAGCGCGGTCTCGACCGAGTCGGTGAGCCGGCGCTTGGCGGTCTCCTTGATCGCGAGCCGGTCGACGACGACCTCGATCGTGTGTTTCTTCTGCTTCTCCAGCTTCGGCGGGTCGGTCAGCGGGACGACCGTGCCGTCCACCCGGGCACGGGCGAAGCCGGAGCCCTGCAGCTCGGCGAACAGGTCGACGTACTCGCCCTTGCGCCCGCGGATCACCGGGGCCAGCACCTGGAAACGAGTGCCCTCGGGGAGCTCCATCAGCCGGTCGACGATCTGCTGCGGGGTCTGCCGCGCGATCGGCCGGCCGCACTTCGGGCAGTGCGGGCGGCCGGCCCTGGCGAACAGCAGCCGCAGGTAGTCGTAGACCTCGGTGATGGTGCCGACCGTCGAGCGTGGGTTGCGGTTGGTCGACTTCTGGTCGATCGAGACCGCCGGCGACAGGCCCTCGATGAAGTCGACGTCCGGCTTGTCCATCTGCCCGAGGAACTGGCGGGCATAGGCCGACAGCGACTCGACGTAGCGTCGCTGCCCCTCGGCGAAGATCGTGTCGAACGCCAGGCTGGACTTCCCCGAGCCGGACAGCCCGGTGAAGACGATCAGCCCGTCGCGGGGGAGATCGAGGTCGACGTCGCGCAGGTTGTGTTCGCGCGCACCCCGCACGACGAGACGGTCCGTCATCCGCGTTCCTCACGTCTTCTCGGCTTCGTCGGCCCCACCCGCGCCAGACCTGGCATCGCGTTCGTGGGACCACGGGACAGCACTTCGGCACCCGGAGCGCCGACCGCGGGCCCTGACCCGCGGTCCCGGCCCGGCGACGCTCCTTGCCCTGCGCTCAACCCGATACGGACAACCCGGGCCCGAACAAAGGCACTCCCAGCGTACGGATGGGATACGACACTTCTCGGACGCGGGACGCCTTCCCGAACGTCCGTTCGATACTAGCGACCCGGGATGCGGTGCCCGCGGAGGGGCCACATCGGGGCCACCCCCGGCGGCGGCCCAGCGGGCCGGACCGCCGGGCCGGGTCGGGCGCGCTGGTGGGTTGGTGGGGCGAGGTCGCCGTCCGCCACCTGCGGCCTCCGCGCGGCGGCGCCGTCCCCGGCGGCCTCCCGCCCCCCGCACCGCACCGCTCGCGACCGGCCATCCCTGTATCGGAGCGACGATTACAAGGCGGACACAACACGCCTTTTCGTCCTTCCAGCAACGATTCGGATCCGTATGCTGTCTATGTTTCATCTGGTCGGAACGAAAATTCAGGGAGATAGCGAGTTGGTATGACGTGACCAGGGTCATGCTGTTTCCCCGACTCGCCGGAAAGAATTTCCGGGCCTGCCTCGCCGAGGTGGTTACGGTGAGACCGGTCATCAAGCACGCTGGTCGCCGAAATCACGACGAAGAGCGGCTGGCCCGCGCCCAGGAGGGCGGAATATTGCACAGCCTGCTCGCGGTCGTCGTCTCCTACGGCGGCTCACCCCACCTGAACAGACTGCTCGGCGCGCTCGCCGGCATGGCGAGCTGCCGGGTCGCATTGGTCGAGAACAAGCTCGGCAGGCCGCACGGCGCCGTGCCCGACGGCGTACGCGTTTACACGGGGCACGGCAACATCGGCTATGGCGCTGCGGTGAATCTCGCGGTCAAACGAGCCCTGACGGCCGCCCCGGAGGTAGACGCGCCCGGCGGCCTTCCGGACTGGCTGCTGGTCGTCAACAGCGATGTCGCCATTCCCGCCGACACCCAGGAGATGCTGCCGAAACTGCTCGCGCAGGCGGCCGCCGACGTCGACGCCCTCGGGTTCTCGATCCGCGCGCATGACGGCGGGCCGGGGCGGTCGACCGCGGTGCTGCCGACCACCGGCACCAGCGCCTTCACCGCGCTGCGCGGCGAGACCGCCGCGGTGGCGCGCTGGCCGGCGTTGCGGTACCCGGTCGGGGCGTTCTTCGCGATCCGCACGTCGGCGTTCCTGCGGATCGGCGGTTTCGACCCGTCCTTCTGGCTCTACTACGAGGAGACGGACCTGTTCGCCCGGTTGCTCGCCGCCGACGGGCGGATCGACTGGTGCGACGACGCCTGGCCGGTGCTGCACACCGGCGGTGGCACCGCCGGCCGGGACGCGGAGCTCCAGCGCGAGCTCGGCCGGGCCGCCGTCGCCTACGCCGTCCGCCACCGCGCGACCATAGGCCGGGGCTGGCTGGCCGTGCACGCGGCCCAGCTCGCCCTGCTGGCGGCCCGCAAGGCGGTCCTTGGCCGGTGGCCCGACGCCGCCAGGGCCGGGTGGATCCTCGCCGGCCTGATCCAGGCGGTCGCGCTGCCCTGGTGGGAGCCCGCCGCCCGGTCGCGCTGGCACGCGGTCCCGATCAGGACCCGGATGGCGCTCGCCGGTCTCGACAGCGTCCGGCCACGCCCCGGCGGGCCGCGCCCCGCCGGCCCGCCCGCGAACCCGGCCGCCGCTGGCTGGTGAGCCCCCGCCGGGTGCCTTCCAGCCGTGCCCGGCCGGTCCTCAGCGGGTGCTCGGGGAGAATGGTGGCGCCGGAGACGTCGGGCGCGCGGCCGAGTGGCCGCCGGTGGCAGTGCAGGAGGAGCTATGAGCGTGCGCGGGTACACGGGCGACGTCACGGTGGGCGGGCCGGCGGACGTCCGGGAGCTGCCCGACCTGACGATCACCAAGGTCGCGGTCGGCCCGTTCGACAACAACTGCTACCTGCTGCGCTGCGCCGCCACCGGCGAGCAGCTGCTCATCGACGCGGCCAACGAGGCGGACACCCTGCTGCGCGTGATCGGCGACGAGGGCCTGGCCACCGTGGTCACCACGCACCGCCACGCCGACCACGTCCAGGCACTCTCCGACATCGTCGCGGCCACCGGCGCGACCACCGTCGCGCACCCGGACGACGCGCCCGCGATCCCGGTGGCCACCGTGACGCTGCTGCGCGACGGCGAGGAGATCCAGGTCGGCGAGGTCACCCTGCGCGCGATCCACCTGGTCGGCCACACCCCCGGCTCGATCGCCCTGCTCCACGACGCCGAGCCGTCCGCCCCGCACCTGTTCACGGGCGACTGCCTCTTCCCTGGCGGACCGGGGAACACGCGGGGCGACGCGGCCGCCTTCACGTCCCTGATGGACGGCCTCGAGGCCAAGGTCTTCGGCCCGCTGCCGGACACCACCTGGATCTACCCGGGCCACGGCAAGGACAGCACCCTCGGCCGCGAGCGCCCCCACCTCGCCGAATGGCGCAGCAGGGGCTGGTGACGGCGCGGTCCCGGTGGCGCGGTGTCAGCGGACTGCCCGGGCACTACTTCTTGGGGAGGCGGACGACGAGTTCGACGCGGCGGTTGAAGTGCTGGCCCGTKGGGTTGGCGGAGCCGTCCGGGTTGGTCTCCAGGACCAGCGGGTGCGCGCTGCCGAACCCGATGGACGTGACCGAGGCGGCCTGGACCCCGTGGTCGGTGAGGTAGCGCTGGACGGTGGCCGCCCGGCGCTCCGACAGTGGCTGGTTGACACTCGCCGAGCCGGTCGCGTCGGCGTGGCCGCGGACCTGGATGTCGCCGCCGGCGTAGTGCGTGTTGATCAACCTGATGGTCGCGTCCATGGTGTCGGTGCTGTTGATGGCGTCGCTGCCGGTCTCGAACAGGCCGTCACTGTTGAAGATCAGGATGAAGACCTCGCGGCCCGCCTCGTCCTGCGCGGCGAGATTCCCGCCCGAGATGCCGGTGAGGTCGACGGTGTCGGGCCCGGGCAGCCGGTAGAGCGAGTCCGGCACCAGCGTGGTCCCGTCCTCCGGGGTGTGGGCGTACCCGCTGAAGTCCCCGCAGGGGATGCGCAGCACCAGCCCGCCGCCGAAGTCCTGGGTGCCGCAGGTGGGGTCGAGGGTGCCGTCGTCGTTGAGGTCGAACAGGCCCTGCTGGGCACCCGGTGGCAACGACGTCGCGGGCGCGTCCCCGGCGGGAGCGGTCGCTATCGGCTCGGCTGTCGTCGCGGTGCTCGGCGCGCCTGGGATGGACGTGTCCCCCGGAGACCCCGAGGAACCCCCGCAGCCACCGGCGAACAGCAGTCCAGTCGCCACGGTCGCCAGCAACGGTGTCGCTATCGTTCGCTTCATCCCGGTCCTCCCCCAGACAGCACGATGGTGCGAAGCTAGGCGGAGTCAGCCCCCCTGAACATCGCGATGCCGGGTAGCTGACAGAGCGGGGGCGCACCTTCGGGCCCGGCCGCCGTACTGCCTGTGCCGGGCGACTGTTCGTAGACTGAGCGCCTATGTCGGTCATTGAGCTGGAAAGGCTGGAAAGGCTGCTCGCGGCCGAGACCGCTCGGTTCGTCGAGACCCATCCGGCCGCCGGCGCGGCGTACGAGCGGGCCCGCGGCTCGCAGCTCGACGGCGTCCCGATGAACTGGATGACCCGCTGGCCGGGCAGTTATCCGGTGGTGGTCGCGTCCGCGTCCGGGAGCCGGCTCACCGACGTCGACGGGCACGACTACGTCGATTTCTGCCTCGGCGACACCGGAGCGATGGCCGGCCATTGCCCGGCCCCGACCGTCGCGGCGGTCGCCGCGCAGGCGGCTTCGGCGATCACCACGATGCTCCCCTCGCCCGACGCGGCCGTCGTCTCCGAACTGCTGCGCGACCGGTTCGGCCTGCCGCTGTGGCAGTTCACCCTAACCGCGACCGACGCCAACCGGTTCGTGCTCCGGCTCGCCCGCGAGATCACCGGCCGCCCGAAGGTGCTGGTCTTCGACCACTGCTACCACGGCACCGTCGACGAGACCGCGGCGACGCTGGACGAGCGCGGCGCCGTCGTCCCCCGGCCGGGCAGCCTCGGGCCGCAGGTCGACCCGGCCAGCACGACCCGGGTCGTCCAGTTCAACGACCTGGCGGCGGCGGCCCGCGAGCTCGCCCACGGCGACGTCGCCTGTGTGCTGACGGAGCCCGCGCTGACCAACGTCGGCATCGTGCTCGCGGACGAGGGCTTCCACGCGGGGCTGCGCGAGCTGTGCGACGCGCACGGGGTACTGCTCGTCATCGACGAGACGCACACGATCTGCGCTGGACCCGGCGGCTACACCGCCGCCCACGGCCTCCGGCCCGACCTCCTGACGATCGGCAAGCCGATCGCGGGCGGGATCCCGATCGGCGCCTACGGGATGACAGCCGCCGTGGCGGCTCGCGTGCTGGAGCATGACGTCCCACAGCTGACGGACGTCAACGGCATCGGCGGCACGCTCGCCGCGAACCCGGTGTCGTTCGCCGCCGCGCGGGCGACCCTCACCGAGGTGCTCACCCCGGCGGCGTTCAGCCGGATGACGAGGCTCGCGGCCCGCTTCGAGACGGAGGCCGCCGAGCTGTTCGCCGTGACCGGGCTGGGCTGGCACACGGTGCGCCTGGGCTGCCGGGTCGAGTACATGGCCGGCGCCGGCCCCCATGGCGACCGGCCCGCCCGCGACGGCGCGGAGGCCTCGGCCGCCTTCGACGAGCGCCTGGACGCGTACCTGCACCTGGCCCTRCTCAACCGGGGCGTGCTGATGACCCCGTTCCACATGATGGCGCTGATGTCCCCGGCCACCACCGACGGCGACGTCGCCGCCCACACCAGCGCCCTGCGCGCGGCGCTCGCCGCACTCGTCGGCTGAGCGCGGTGCCGGCCCGGCTATCCGGTGGGCACCGGCCCGGGAAGCAGGCGCAGGCCGGGCGCGTCGTCCCAGCCGGTGATTATCAGGAGGCCGAGCAGCCAGGGCGCGACCGCGTGCAGCACGAGCCGCCGCCCGTCGCGGTTCAGGTTCCCCGCCGACGCCACCAACGCCCGCAGGCCGCCGACGTCGACGCGGCGCAGCCTCGCCAGGTCGACGCGGACGTCGCCGCGGCCGTGGTGGGCGACCTTCGCGAGCGTGCCGACGAGCGCAGGCAGGACCGAGACATCTATGTCACCGTCGATCGACAGCATCGGCGGCTCGAAGGTGGCGGCGACGCGCATCGAGCCGGTCTGGATCTCCAACCGCTCGGCGTCGAAGCTGTGGTAGGCGGACTGCGCCGGGCCTGCCTGCTCGGTGGGGCCGGACAGGCCCGCCGGTGCCGCAGGGGCCGTGAGGTGTGTGAGGTCGTTGTCGTTGGCGTCGCCAGGGTTGTCGTTGGTGTCGTCGTTCGAAACCACTCTGACGTCGGGCATGCACGTCCTCCCCTGTTTCCAGGAGCCAGTGGCCACGCGGTGACGCGTGGCCACTGGCCAGCCGGGACCGCCATGTGTCGAAACGTATTGTCCAACGAACAGGACCCACCGTAAGGTCCGTTCCGATGAACGTCCTCAGTCCATTGGCCGTGCCATGGCCATGACGGGGTCCTGACGGTGACGACGGTCGCGGCGGTCCCGTCCGGGGTCAGCCCTTGACGCAGAGGACGGCGCGCAGCCGCGCGACCACCTCGACGAGGTCGCCGCTGAAGCCGATGACCTCGTCGATGTCCTTGTAGGCGGCGGGGATCTCGTCGATCACCCCGGGGTCGGTGCGGCATTCGACGCCGGCCGTCTGGGTGCGCAGGTCGTCGATCGTGAACGTCTTGCGCGCCTTGGTTCGGCTCATCCGCCGCCCGGCGCCGTGCGGCGCGGAGGCGAACGCCTCCGGGTTACCCAGGCCGCGAACGAGGTACGAGCCGGTACCCATCGAGCCGGGGATGATGCCGTACTCGCCGGCCCGAGCCGAGATCGCACCCTTGCGGGTCACCAGCACGTCAGCACCGTAGTGATGCTCCTCCGCGACGTAGTTGTGGTGGCAGTTGACGTTCGCGAAGGCCGGGTCGCCGGCGTGCGGGCCCTCGGCTGGTGGGCACGGGACCCGCAGCGCCGGGAAGAAGCCGCGCAGCGCGTCGGTGTACAGGGCGAGCATGGTCTGCCGGTTGCGCCACGCGTACTCCTGCGCCCAGCGCAGGTCTCGGCGGTAGGCGATCATCTCCGGGGTGCCAGCGAGGAACACCGCGAGGTCCCGGTCGGGCAGGCCGGTGTTGTGCGCCAGGCCCTTGGCAACCCCGATGTGCGCGTCGGCGAGCTCCTTGCCGATGTTGCGGGAACCGGAGTGCAGCATCATCCAGACGGCGTCGTCGGCATCGAGGCACAGCTCGATGAAATGGTTGCCCGACCCCAGGGTGCCGAGCTGCGTCATCGCCCTGCCCAGCAGGCCGGAGACCTTCGGGTGCAGCTCCGGGAAGGTGTCCCACAGGTCGGCGTTCCGCCGGACCCTGCTGGACACGGTGGCGTGATGACGGTGCCCGACCGGGATGGCCGCCTCGATGGCGGACCGCACCGCGCCGAGGTCGTCGGGCAGGTCGGCGGCGGTCAGGTTCGTCCGCAGCGCCGCCATCCCGCAGCCGATGTCGACGCCGACCGCGGCCGGGGAGACCGCGTCCCGCATCGCCACGACCGAGCCGACGGTCGCCCCCTTGCCCAGGTGTACGTCCGGCATGACGGCTACGTGGTGATGGATGTAGGGAAGCGAGGCAATCCCGCGAAGCTGGTCCAGCGCGGCGCTCTCCACGCTCTCAGGCCGAGTCCACATCCAGATCGGCGCACGCCCACCACCGAGCCGCGCCACGGGGCTCATGACTGTTGCTCCTGCTTCTTGCGGTAAGCGGCCTATTTCGGCCATCCGTCCGCGGATTGTCGGCACGACGAGATTGTCGGCACCGAGAAGGTTGTCGTCGCCGGGAAGCCTGCCCGGCTCAGGTACGCACGTCTGATCAGCATGCGGGACCACCCGACGACGGACAAATCATTTTCGCCCCGAGCCGATCCGCCCGGCACCCGTCAGCCGTCAGCCGTCAGCGAGCATGCGTCCGCCGGCCGAGGCGTGTCGCCCTCGGCCGGCGGACGGGGAGAACCGGGGTGTCGCACCCGGCGGGTGGCTATCGCAGGTCGATGTGCGAGCGGTCGCGGGTGTGCGAGCGGCGGCCCGCGCCGCCGAACATCGACGGCCCGCCGCCGACACCACCGCCACCGGTACGCCTGCGCAGGAAGAACGGGGACGCCAGCGCGACGAGGCCACAGGCGACGCCGATCTGAAGGATATGGCGGATCCAGTCGATTCCGCCCGTATGGCGCACCCCGATTGCGCTCGCGATGACATTACCGATAAGGGCGCCAATAATACCCAGGACGACGGTCGCCCACAGCGGAACGCCTCCTCGGCGCATCAGCGCGCGGGCGAGCAGACCGACGATCGCCCCGCCGATCACGATCCACAGGATTTGGAACACGGCAGCCTCCGACGTGCTCGACGGTAAGGCCGAGTGGATACCCGTGTCCCCACCCCGGAAACGCCGCGGGTAACGCGCGGAATACCAAAGAAGAATCTCCGCGAGAACCGATCTCGCCGCCCCTGCGCCGTTTCTTGACGGTCTCGATCGCCAAACGGGTAGGTAGGCCCCCGCCCCAAGTGACCTCCGGGCCGCGGCCCGCTAGCGAGGAGCGGGCAGCAGCGGGGCCCGGGAGAGTAACTGGATCAGATCCTTGGCCTCCGCGGGAACCGGTTCGGCGAAGTGGTGCCGCCCGCGGCGGTCACCGCCGTCGACCTCGACCGTGTAGGCGAACCGGTCGGGCGCGGTGGCCATCGCCCGCGCGGGCGCCTCCGGAAGCCCGGCGACGAGCGCGCGAAGGCGGTCCGCCGCCGCGGCTGGCAGGTCGTCGGTGTCCAGGCCGCGCCGGATCGTCCGGCCGGCGAACCCGCCGGACCGTTCCAGCACGACGCGCACCCGCTCGGCCCCAGTCATACGGCGATTGTCCTCTCCGCTGTCCTCCCCGCCGGCATGCGGCGGCGCAGCACCCGGGTCCGCCGCACGGAGGCCCGGCGAGGGTGCCGGTCCCAGCAACTCGCCGGCCTCCGCGTGCCCCGGCGGACCCGGACGCCCGTCAGATCTTGACGCCGACCGCGCGCCAGGCGTTCTGGACGACCTTGACCGCGTCCGCGTCGAAGAGCGCCCTGGCCTGGGTGACCGTCACGTTCGCGAACGAGACGAACGAGGCGTTCGAACGCAGCTGCGACGAACGCAGCGTCTCATACCAAATCTTGCCTGCCTTTTCCCAGGCATGGCCGCCGAAGGCGATCGCGGCGTTGTAGAAGGCCTTGTTCGGGATACCGGAGTTGGTATGTACGCCGCCGTTGTCCGAGGTGGTGCGGACGTAGCCGGACATGTTCGCCGGCTGGTCGTCCTTGCCCAGGACCGGGTCGTCGAACGCGGTTCCCGGGGCCTTCATCGAGCGCAGCGCCACACCCTGCACTCCGGGGGCGAGCAGGCCCTCTCCGATCAGCCAGTCGGCGTCCTCCGCCTTCTCGCCCAGCTTGTACTGCTTCACCAGGGACCCGAAAACGTCGCTGACGGACTCGTTGAGCGCACCCGCCTGGTTCAGGTAGGCGAGCCCTGCCTCGTCCTCGGTCACACCGTGTGTGAGCTCGTGGCCGATGACGTCGAGCGAGATCGTGAACCGGTTGAACAGCTCGCCGTCGCCGTCGCCGAAGACCATCTGCTCGCCGTTCCAGAAGGCGTTGTCGTAGTGGTCGCCGTAGTGGACCGTCGCGAGCAGCGCCAGGCCCTCGTCGTCGATCGAGTCGCGGTGGAAGACCGTCGAGTAGAAGTCGAACGTGGCGCCGAGGCCGTCGTAGGCCTCGTTCACGGCGACGTCGCTGACCGACGCCTGCCCCTCGGTGCGGATGGTCTTGCCCGGCAGCGTCTCGGCGCCCTGGGCGTCGGCGATCGTGCGACGCGCGGACGGCGACGCGGGCACCGGGCGCGGCCGGCGACGCGGCAGCGCGGCGGCCACCTGCGCGTTGTGGACACGGATCATCCGGTTGGTCGTGTCCAGCGACAAGGTGCTCAGCGCCCAGTCGCGTTGCTCCTCGGTGCCGTTGCGGATGATCCGCTCAAGGATGTTCGGCGGGAGGGCGCAGGGCGTCTGCCGGGTGGGTGCGATGCTGCGGGGCTCGAGGTGCACGTCGGCTCCCTTGTGGCGGTCTCGGGGCTGGGCCGACACGTCCGCGCCAGCCCAGCCCCCGGATGGTGCGCAACGTGACCGACCTTTCCGCCTCCGGCGCACCTTGTCCAGACTTGGTACCCATCTCCATCTGGACACACGCCATCCGGACACGTCCTGCCCGAACACACCCTGTCCGGACGCACCTCGCGAATGCCGCCACATCCGCCGGGCCGAGCCTGGCGCCCGCCTCAGCCCGCGCGGCGGGCGGTGCCGGTCAGCCGGACGTAGTCGATGACCGGCTCGGGCAGTCGTTCGGCGACGGTGTTGACGAACCCGGCCCGCTCGTCGATGGGCAGCCGGTCCAGGTCGGAGCCCAGGAGGATCGTCTCCAGGAACCGACGCAGGATGTCGGGATCGTCGAGCCGGGTCGGGTCCGGGTCGAGCGAGGTCTCGACGTCGACGAAGCCGGTCGCGCCGAGCCGGTCCGCGGTCTCCTCGGCGGTCGCGAAGGGCCACACCACCGGCCGGTCGGGGACGAGCTCACCAACCACCCGCTCGACGGCCGCGATGTTGCCGTGACCGCCGCAGTCGAAGACCAACTGACCGCCTGGGCGCAGGACTGCGGCAAGGTTCTTGAACAGCGCGTCGTGGTCGGGGACCCAGTGAAAGGTCGCGACGCTGAAAACCGCGTCGACCTGCTCGGACAGCGGCAGCGGCGTCGTCAGGTCGGCCCGCAGCACCGTCAGGCGGTCTCGCAGGTCCGGCCGGTCGGCGAGCCGGGCGAGCAGCGCGGCCAGCATCTTCTCGGACGCGTCCAGCGCGATCACCCGGCCATCCGGCACCGCCTCCAGCAGCGCGACCGTGTCCCGCCCGGTACCGGCACCTGCGTCGAGCACGGTCTCGGTGCCGCTCAGCTCCAGCCGAGCGAGTGTCCGCCGCCCCCACCGCTCGTGCGGGAGGGGCAGGCTGTCGTACGTCGTGGCGTCCCATTCGCGTGCCATATACGGACGCTACTTCCTTAGCCAATCTAAATACATGATCGTCGCGTATGCGGAGGACGACCTTCGGTCACCGCCGGACCCCATGACGGGCGTCGCCCCGGACGTCACGGCCGAGCGTCACGACCGGACGTCACAGCTGGGCATCGCGGCGGGTGACGAGGTCACGCCACAGGGCGTCGACCTGGGCGTGCAGCTCGGCGAGGGTCCCCGCGTTGTCGAGCAGGACGTCGGCGACGGCGCGCCGGGCTGCGTCGTCGGCCTGGTTGGCCATCCTCGCCTCGGCCTGGTCGCGGGGAAGCCCGCGGCCGGCCAGGCGCTCGAGCCGCAGCTCGCGCGGCGCCTCGACGACGACCACGACGTCGTAACCCTTCGCCATCCCGGCCTCGACCAGGAGCGGGATGTCGTGCACGATGATCGCGTCGGGCGGCGGGGCGGCGAACCGGCGGGCGGTCTCGTCCCGGATCAGCGGGTGGGTGATGCCCTCCAGCCGTCTGCGCGCCGCCTGGTCGACGAAGACGATCTTTCCGAGCGCCTCGCGGTCCAGGCTGCCGTCCGGGCGCAGGACCCCCGGCCCGAAGGCCTCGGCGACCGCCGCGAGCCCAGGGGTGCCGGGCTCGACCACCTCTCTCGCGAGCTTGTCCGCGTCGACGACCACCGCGCCGTGCTCCGCCAGCCGGGCCGACACGGCGCTCTTACCCGACCCGATCCCACCGGTTAGTCCCACCGTCAGCACGCCGCCGAGTCTGCCCTACGCGCCGGGCAGAGGAGACGCCGCGGGCATGCTGGTCCAGTGGAGGAACAGCCGGAGCCAGCGGAGTCGCGGTCGCGCGGGGCGCGGTGGCGCGGGGCGGGCTGGCGCGGGGCGCGGTGGGCGGCCAGGCTCTGGCCGGTCGCGCTGCTGGCGGTGCTCATCGGCGGCGGGGTGCTGGGGCTGGCGCTGTCCACCCGGCTGGCGTCGACCGCGCCGCTGCTGCTCGTCGCGCTGCGGCCGACGCCCTCGATCCTGCTCCTGGTCGGCGGGTCCGCTCCGGTGCTGCCGACGTTGCTGATCGCGGTGCCGCTGCGGGCGCTGGTCGACGTCGGCTACTTCGGCGTCGCCAGGGCGAACCTGCGCTCACTGATGATGTTGCGTCCCGGCGGGCAGCGCCTCGTCGGCGCCCTCTCACGCCATTCGACCGAGCGGGCCCTGCTGTACTTCTGCCTGATCAACACCAACGCGGCCGTCGACGCGGCGCTGGGCGGCGGCGACGTCCCCTGGCGGCGCTTCCTGCGCTTCCTCATCCCGGGCACGGTCATCTCGACGACGACCTACCTGCTGGCGGCGCGCGCCGTCGCGCCGTGGGCCCGCGGTCTGGTCACCTGGCTGGACAGCCACGCCACCGAGGGGCTGCTGCTCCTGCTGGTGGTCGGCGCGCTGCGCCTGGCCGCCCAGGCCATCCGGTCCCGGGTTCGCCGGCGCGCGGACCGGCCCGAGGCGGCACCCGGCGAGCCTGGGTGACGCGCGGTTCGGTCGGCACCGGCCCGGCGATCGGGGTGCCCGTACGCCCTGGTGCCCGGCACACGTCGTGTGCCGGGCACCAGGGGCGTTCCACGCCGGGGCGGGAGACCTCGTCGTCGTCTCGTCCCGGCGGCGTCTCCTAGCGGTCGGCTCGCGACGAGCCGCTCAGGACGTCGCCGTCCCGTGGCGCAGTGGGGTCCTCCGACCGGATCGAGGCGTCCTGGCCGCCCCCCGTGACCGCGCCCACCGCGGCCACGGGGGGCAGGTGCGCGGCGCCCGGGTCCTCCTCATCGGGGTCGGCCGGCGGCGGAGGCGTCACCAGCGACCAGATGACCGAGGCCGTCAGCAGCACGCCGATGACGCCGAGCGAGACGGCGATTGGCATGTGCACGACGTCGGTGAGCAGCATCTTCACGCCGATGAAGGCGAGGATCACCGCCAGGCCGGTGCCGAGGTGGTGGAACCGGTCCAGCGCGCCAGAGAGCAGGAAGAACAGCGACCGCAGACCCAGGATCGCCAACGCGTTCGCCGAGTAGACCAGGAAGGTCTCGTCGGTGACGCCGAGCGCCGCCGGCACCGAGTCGAACGCGAACAGCACGTCGGCGGTCTCCACCGCGACCAGGACGGCGAGCAGCGGCGTAGCGACGAGCTTGCCCGCCCGGCGCAGCACGAAGCGCTGGCCCTGGTACTCGTCGGTGACCGGCATGACCCGGCGGAGCAGTTTCACCGCCCGGCTCTGGCCCGGGTCCACGTCGACGCCGGAGTCCCGGACCATCTTCACCGCGGTGTAGACCAGGAACGCGCCGAACACGTAGATGATGAAGTGGAAGGTGTTCAGCAGCGCCATGCCGCCCGCGATGAACGCGAACCGCAGCACCAGCGCGCCGAGCACGCCGTAGAACAGCACCCGGTGCTGGTACTCCCGCGGCACCCGGAAGTACCCGAAGATCAGGGCGAACACGAAGAGGTTGTCGACCGACAGACTCTTCTCCAGCAGCCAGGCGGCCGTGTACTCGCCGGCCGCGGCCGGCCCCTGCCAGGCCCAGATGACGAAGGCGAAGCCGATGCCGAGGCTCACCCAGAGCGCGCTCCATAGCGCCGCCTCGCGGAGCCTGATGACGTGGGCCCGCCGGTGGGCGAGCAGGTCGATGGCGAGGAGGGCGACGAGGGCGGCGACGAAGGCTGCCCAGGCCCAGAAGGGGACGTGCACGGCTGTCTCCAGGTGAGTCCGGGTAGTCGGCGGATGGGGTACGGGTGCCGGCCGGCCACGCCGGGTGGCGCGCTGACCTGTATCTAGTTCACCCGCTGAGACCCTTCCAGGTCCCGGCAGTAGCGCATCGATGTTGGCGGGATTCGCTATCCTCAAATTGCCGAGACTCGGCAAGAAGAAGACTTCGGACGCACGGCCAGCCCGGGCGCGGCCCGCGTGCGGGAGGGGGTGGCGGATGCCAGTCGACGACGAGCTCGGCGAGGCGGCGGGCCTGCCGGGGACGAGCCTGACCCGGCTGCCACGCGCCGCGGTGCTCGCCGCCCAGGACGCCCGGCTGCCCGCCAGCCTGCTCGGCGACTACCTGCCTGCGCTCGCCTCGGCGGCTCAGACCGGCCGCCGGCTCACGGTCGCCGAACTCGCCCGTTTCAGCGAGCTCGGCCAGGCGGCGGCCGAGTCGGGCGCCGCCCTGCGCGCGCTCGTCGACCTGTACCTTTCCGCGACCTGGCGGGCCTGGCCGTCGCTGCCCGCCACCGAACAGGCCGCGGCGCCGCAGCACCAGACGGGCGACGACCCGGCGGACTGGGGCACCCGAGATCCCGGCGGCCCGGCCCGACCCATGCCGCCCCGGTCCGCCCGGTCGCGGCGCCGGGCCGGGCCTGAGGCCCCGGGTGCGGCCGAGCGGACGCGGGCCGCCGCCGCGGCCGTGCTGCGGGCGAGCGACGACGCCGTCGCGGCCGTCTGCGAGGGCTACGAGGCGGCCCGGACGGCCCGTGCCAGGGCCGAGGAGTCCCTGCGCCGCGAGCTCGTCGACGACCTGCTCACCGGCACCGCCACCGACCCGGGCCTGGTCCTGGAACGTGCCTTCGCGTTCGGGCTGCGACTGGAGGCGCCACACCTCGTCCTGGTCGCCGCCGGGGACCGCCGCTTCGTCGACGGCCGCGGGACGAGCCGCGCCGTCGACACCGCACTCGGCGTCATCTGCGCGACCCCGCCCCTGGTCGTCGCCAAGGGCGGCCTGCTCGTCTGCGTCGTCCCGCAGGAAGCCGAGCGCGACGCGGCGACCGGCGACGCGGCGACCGGCGACGCCGCCGACCTCGGCGCCAGCGTGGACCGGGCCGCCGGGCCGGGCGGCCCCGGCCTGGCCAGATCCGCGGGCGACGGGCCGGCCGCGCGGTTCGCTCCCCTGCCGGCCGGCGGGGCCGGTGCCGCCTCGGGGGCTCCGCGGGCGGTGGCGGCCCTGACCGCGGCGCTGGGGAACGTGCCCGGGTGGCGGGTCGGGGTCAGCCGGGTGCGCACCGGCGTGACGGGCGTGCGGATCGGGTTCGCCGAGGCGTCGAGCGCGGTCGAGCTCGCCGGAAGGCTCGGCGTCGCCGGCCAGGCCGTGCACACCGACGACCTGCTCATCTACAAGGTGCTGCTACGTGACCGGGAGCCGCTCTCCGAGCTGGTGGAGACCGTCCTCGGCCCACTACGAGCCGCCCGCGGTGGCCCCGGCCCGCTGCTGGAGACCCTGGACGCCTATTTCGCCACCGGTGCCGTCGCGCTGGCCACCGCCCGCCGTCTGCACCTCTCGGTCCGTGCCCTCACTTACCGCCTGGCTCGTATCCACCAGCTGACCCACCACGACCCCACCGCCCCGGCGGATCGTTACGTCCTCCAGACCGCGGTGATCGGTGCGCGGCTGCTGAGCTGGAGTGGTGCCGAGTAGCAAACCGGGCCGAGAGGCCAGCAGGCCACGCGGCGCCCGAGGCAGACGAAAACGCCCCCGCCGGTTTCGGCGGGGGCGTCTTCAGGGGCTGACTAGAGAGAGATCATCCCCGGCCGAACTGCTCCCGCAGGCGGCGCAGGGCCTCTTCGTCGATCGCCGAAGCCGGCTGCTGCGACTCTGAGGTGTAGGAGCTCGGCGCGACCGCGGCGGCCTCGGCCTCGCGGGCGGCGCGGATCTGCGCCTGGTGCGCCTCGAAGCGGGACTGGGCCTCGGCGTACTGCCGCTCCCACTCGGCCTGCTGCTCCTCGAAGCCCGGCAGCCACTCGCCCGTCTCGGAGTCGAAGCCCTCGGGGTAGACGTAGTTGCCCGCCTCGTCGTACTTGGCTTCCATGCCGTACTGGCTCGGGTCGAACGTCTCGCCGTCGCCCGCCAGCCCGGAGGCCTCGTTCGCCTGCTTGAGCGAGAGGCTGATCCGGCGCCGGTCGAGGTCGATGTCGATGACCTTGACGAGGATCTCGTCGCCGACGTTGACGACCTGCTCCGGGATCTCCACGTGGCGCTCGGCCAGCTCGGAGATGTGGACCAGGCCCTCGATGCCCTCGTCGACACGGACGAACGCGCCGAACGGCACGAGCTTGGTGACCTTGCCGGGAACGACCTGGCCGATGGCGTGCGTCCGGGCGAACTGGCGCCACGGGTCCTCCTGCGTCGCCTTCAGCGACAGCGAGACCCGCTCGCGGTCCAGGTCGACGTCGAGGACCTCGACGGTGACCTCCTGGCCGACCTCGACCACCTCGGACGGGTGGTCGATGTGCTTCCAGGACAGCTCGGAGACGTGCACCAGACCGTCGACCCCACCGAGGTCGACGAAGGCGCCGAAGTTGACGATGGAGCTGACGACACCCTTGCGGATCTGCCCCTTGGCCAGCTGCGACAGGAACTCGGAGCGGACCTCGCTCTGCGTCTGCTCCAGCCACGCCYGGCGGGACAGGACCACGTTGTTGCGGTTCTTGTCCAGCTCGATGATCTTGGCTTCGAGCTCACGGCCGACGTACGGCTGAAGGTCACGGACGCGGCGCATCTCCACCAGCGATGCGGGGAGGAAGCCGCGCAGCCCGATGTCGAGGATCAGACCGCCCTTGACGACCTCGATGACGGTGCCGGTGACGACGCCGTCCTCCTCCTTGAGCTTCTCGATCGTGCCCCAGGCGCGCTCGTACTGGGCGCGCTTCTTGGACAGGATCAGCCGGCCCTCTTTGTCCTCCTTCTGGAGGACGAGAGCCTCGACGTGGTCACCGACCGAGACGACCTCGTGTGGGTCAACGTCGTGCTTGATCGATAGCTCACGGGACGGGATGACACCCTCGGTCTTGTAACCGATGTCCAGCAGCACCTCGTCGCGATCCACCTTGACGATGGTGCCGTCGACGATGTCACCGTCGTTGAAAAACTTGATCGTCTTGTCGACGGCGGCGAGGAAGTCCTCGGCCGAGCCGATGTCGTTGACCGCGACCTGTGGTGTGGTCGGGCTTTGCGGGCTGGTCACGGTCTCCACGGGTCGAACGTCGGTGGTGCTCGTCAAGGGGTCGRCTCCGACTAGGGGTTGACGTCAGCGCGAGAGCCGGGTCGAACCGCCGGGACGGAGGGACAGAGAACGCGCTACAACGACATTGCGCTGACAACGACACTGTCAGAACCGATAACGACTGCTCGAGTGGATCTGCTCGGTCCGAGACCCACAGACCCTCGTGCTGACTCCAGTCTAGGGAAGCCTCTCCGGCGAGGTCAACGGGAGCCGACGGGCACGCTCGCGCCGAGGGGACCCCGCAGCGTCGCAGGTCGGGCGAAGCCCGACATCAGGGGTTCGGGGGCCCGGCCCCGGGCACCATCACGGCCCTGGAAAAGCCGCCCCTGGGGCGGCGGCATGGCAGCCACCGGTCATGGTCGATCGCCTGGGCCGAACCGGCCGCCCGCGCTGTCCTGTCGGCCGATCCTATCGGGTTGATGCGGCTCGGGAAGGGGCGGGATGGTGGTCTCGTCCAGCGCTCTCCCGGCCGTGACGCCCCGGGTTGACCCTGTCACGGGCGCCGCCGCGGACGCTGGCGCCGGCAGCGGCGCCGGGCGGCCCTGCGCCACCACTACCGGGCCATGGGCGCCGGCCACGACCGGGTGCGGAGCCGCTTCCGAGGCGGCCACAGGAGCGGAGGCGGCCGTCGCCGCGCGTCCGCGCCGGGGGCGGTTCTTCCAGCGACGGGCCCAGTCACGGGCGAGGTTCTGGCACGGCCGCTCGACCAGGTAGTAGGTCAGCGTCGAGAGCGCCACGGTGATCACCAGGACCACCGCGAAGAGCGKGGCGAAGGAGACCTGCCAGATCTTCCAGCCGCTGCGCGCCATCACCACGTCGATGACGGTCTGGTGCCACAGGTAGATGCCGTAGGAGATCGAACCGAGGAAGGTCATCACCCGGCTGGCCAGGAAACGGCGCACGACCCCGCGCCGCTGCGGGCCGAACACCACCGGCAGTAGCAGGAAGAAGCCGAACAGGCCGTAGAACAGGTGCTTGCCCAGATCGGTCCGGACGGTGGCGTCGTAGATCGGCCACAGCGGCAGCCCGATCTTCTTGCTGGCCACCCAGTAGCAGACGGCCGCGAGCAGCCAGCAGATGGTGCCGGAGAACGGCAGCGTCGACCAGCGCGGGTGGCGCCCCTGCCGGCCGTACCAGGCTGAGACCACCGCGAGGAACATGCCCAGGGAGAACAGGTCCCACCAGACCGGCAGCCACACCGACCACCCGTCGGCCAGCCCCGAGTCGGTGCCGATCATCCGCCAGTGCACCAGGGTGCCCAGCAGGTAAAGCGCGGCGACGCCGGTCAGCTCGAGCCACAGCTGGGTACGCGGCGCGCGAACCCGCCGGCCAAGCAGCCACGCGTAGAGCGGGACGAACAGGTAGAACGCGACCTCAACGTCGAGCGTCCAGGCCTGGGTCAGGCCCTGCAGCGCCCACGACTGTCGGTAACCCTGCACGAACAGCAGGCACTCCAGCAGGCCCCGGACGTTCGCCACGATCATCTTGTCGGTGACGACGACCAGGCTGATCACGAACACCAGCCAGTACAGCGGGACGATCCGCATGAACCGGCGCAGCAGGAAGCCACCGACCTCCGGGACGTCCCGGCCGCCGCCCCGGTCGGCGAGCGCGAGATGGCGCGCGACGAACGGTCGGTAGAGCAGGAAGCCGGAGATCAGGAAGAAGACCGCGACGCCGATCTCGGCCCGCGCGGCATATGGCCCCAGCGAGGACCGCAACGTCAGGGTGGTCATGAAGCCGGCGTGCACGACGACCACGAGCAGCGCCGCGATCGCCCGCAGCCCGTCGAACCCGGGAAAGACCGTCGTGTCCCGGCGCGGGGTGGGGGCCGCCGGCGCGGAGGGCTCGTCCGCCGGCGCCAGCGGGGCCCCGGACACGACGGTGGTGCCGGCGTCGACCGCGACGGTCGTCGGGTCGTCCGGGCGCCCGAGCTGGCGAAGCCCGGCCCCGGTCATGACGCGGGCCGGGGGTGGCTGCGGTCCGGCACGGTCGCAAGGTACCAGCCAGCGCCGTCACGGCCCCGCCCGAGCCGTCGCGGGTAACCACTCAGGACCACGGACGAACCGACGGTGATCAGCGGACCGGGCATGCTCACGCGGCCGGGGTCTGGGCCTGGGCCGGAACCGGAACCGCCGCGGGCTGCCCGGCGCGCGCCGTCGCCCGGGAGCCGCTGTGCCGGCCGCGGGGGACGAAGCGGGCGCGGATGGAGGCGAACGCGACAGCGGCCAGCAGCACCACCGCCGGCTCCGCGACCGCGCGGAACCGGCTGGTGCCGTAGACCATCGTCGAGGCGACGGTGAGGGCTCCCGGCAGTGCCAGCAGCGGCAGCAGCAACGCGCGGCGCCGGCGCAACAGCACCGCGCCGACGGCGCCCGCGGCCAGCAGCACCCACAGCGAGAACAGCGCCACCTTGCTGAGACCCACCGGCCGTGACTCGATCGTGTCGAACCGGACCTGCTGGAACGGCCGGAACACCCCCCAGGTCCGCCCGGCCCTCGCCAGCGCGACCTTGGGCAGCTCGGCCTTGTGGTCGCCGATGTACCGGTAGGCGGCCTCGCGATAGAAGACATCGCGCTCGGAGCGTTCGGTCGGCTCGTTCTGGATCTTCAGGATGCACTTGAAGTCCCACCAGCCGAGGAACGTGCCGTGGTATGTCGTGTCGCAGTGCGTGACCGCGAGCGTCGTGCCGAGACCCGTGGACAGGTATTCCGGCTCGCTGAACCGGCTCAGGTTGTAGACGGCCCACGGCGCGATCGTCAGGACACAGGCCGCCCCCGCGGCGGCGAGCATCCCCACCCGCCGCCGCCACGACGCCCTGGCCGCCGGGAGCGCTCCGGCATCCGCGGGACGATGGGCCGCCGGCCCGCCGGGCGAGCGGGCCAGCAGGACCAGTGGCGTCACCAGGAAGACCGCCAGCAGGAGCAACTCGGCCCGGGCGAGCGCCGCCGCGGCTGTGGCCAGCCCCAGCAGGGCGGCGTCCAGGTAGCCGCGCCGGTCCCAGAAGCGATAGGCGAGCCACAGCACCACCGAGCAGGCCAGGATCCCGGTCGTCTCCGACATCAGCAGCGGATCATTGATCCACATACCGGGGTAGACGGCGGCGAGCCCGGCCGCGACCAGCCCCGCCGCGGGTCCGGCGGCGCGCCTCCCGGTCAGCGCGACGATCAGGATGGCCAGCGTTCCGAGCAGGCACTCGAACACCTGGTGCTCGAGGAACGTGCTGAGGCCGACCAGGGACGGCAACGCGAGCAGCGCGCTGGTCAGCGGCGGGTGCTGCGCGTCCGGCACGTACCGGTGGTTCAGGTGGAGCTCGTACGGGTCGGGCCAGCCCCGCCCGTCGGCGAACAGGTTGGCCGCCTCGTGGTAGTAGAGCGGGTCGCCCTGCACGACCGCCGGATGCATCCAACCGAACAGGTACCACAGGCGAACGCCAAGGCCGACAGCCATGATCAGGGTCAGCAGCAGCCACCAGCGCCGGTCCCGCGGCCGCACGCCGCCAGCCTCGGGCGCCTCCGCCACAACCGGCGTGATAGCGGTCTCGGTCACGGCCGGAAGGTACCAAGGCGCTTCCGGTCATCTGAGCGCGATAGGTGTGACGATTAGCCTCTGGCGGAGTCGCGCGCGAGCGCGAGGCCGGTGAGCGGTACAGCCAAAGGTCGCGCGACGATGGCGAAGCCTCGCGCGACCGGAGGCTAGTCGAGCGGTGTAGCCAAGGACGCGCGCGCGGGACCACGCCGGGTCTGCCGCATACTTCGCAGAGCGGTCAGCCGGACGCTGGCCGCCGATCATGACTGGCGGACGAGCGGGAGGAGGCCCCGGCTGAGCGGCAAAGACGCTGACACCGTCCGGATCTCCGACGCCACTCGCTTCCGCGCTCACCAGCCCGCCCGGCCCGGCCGGCCCGGCGACGACCAGCAGGACGGTCGCGAGGACGACGGCCGCGGCGGCGGCGCCCACGGTGACGACGAGCACCGGGACGACGGTCACGACCACGACGAGGAACGCGGCGGCGCGGGCGCCGGCCGCGGTGACGGCGCGCGCGACGGCGCTGCCCGTGGCCGCCGGACCAGCGAGGGTCGCGACGACGTCGGCGCGCGACCACGGGACAGCCACCGCGACACGTTCCGCCCGCCCGCCGGGCCGTACCGCGGTGTCACGGGCGAGCGCGCCGCGCGCGGGCGCGGCGTCGCCGGTGACCCGGACCTGCCCGATCGACGGCCCGGTGGACCGCCGACCCAGCGGGAACCCCGTCGCCCGTCCGGCAGGGACCCCGAGCGTCCAGACGTCCCCGATCGGCTCCGCCGATCGAGCGGGAACCGCGGGAACGGCGGGATCCCAGGCGGAGGCGAGCGGCCTGAACGTGCCGGCGGCGGGCGCCCCGGCGACGCGCGGCGGGGCGACGCCGCCCGCGAGGAGACCCGCCGGCCGGCCACCCGCCCGGCCGGACGGCCGGCACCCGACGATGAGGACGCCAGCCAGCACACCATCGCCCTCGTCCGCGGCGCCATCGAGCGTGGCGGCCGCGCGCGCGGCGCGGAGCCCACACGTGCGCCGGACCCGGTCTACACCCGCCGCTCGCCCCAGGAACGCGCCGCCGATCGCGACGGCGACGGCGAGGCCGACCCGGAGCCGAAGACCGCGGGGCTGATGCTCCTGGACCCTGCGGCCGCGCCGGCGGCGACCGCGATCGGCCCGGGGGACTCGGACACCACCGGGACCTTCCTCGCACCGATCGTCCACTCCCCCGGCCTGGACGGGCTGCGCGCGCTCGCGGTGCTCGCCGTGATCGCCTATCACGCGGGGCTGTCGTGGGTTCCCGGCGGCCTGCTGGGCGTGGACACGTTCTTCGTGCTGTCCGGGTTCCTGATCACCGGCCTGCTGGTCGCCGAGTACCGGGCCACCCGCCGCATCGACCTCAAGGACTTCTGGACGCGGCGGGCGCGGCGCCTGCTGCCCGCCTTCCTGCTCCTGTTGCTCGCGATCTCGGCCTACGCACGGTTCCTCGCCACGCCGGGCGACATCACGAAGATCCGCCTGGACATGCTGGCGTCGCTGTTCTACGTCGCGAACTGGCGGTTCGCGCTGTCGAACCAGAGCTACTTCGACCACTTCTCGGCGCCGTCGCCGCTGCTGCACACCTGGTCGCTGGCGGTCGAGGAGCAGTTCTACGTGCTCTGGCCGCTGATCGTGTTCCTGTTGATGCGCCACAGCGCGCGCACGGTCGACAAGTGGAAGGGGCAGCGGCGCAAGGCGCAGTCGGCGGCGCTGGCGGTGGCGGTGCTGGGCGCGGAGCTGAGCGCGCTGATCGGCATCGTGCTGCTGCTCGTCGGCGTCGACGCGTCCCGGATCTACTACGGCACCGAGGTGCGCGTCCAGGCGCTGCTGACCGGCGCGGCGCTGGCGGTGTGGCGGGCCCAGCGGCGGGCCGGGTTCACGGCACGCGGCAAGAAGGTGCTCGGGTACGCCGGCGGACTGGCGCTGGTCGCGCTGCTGGCGCTGTGGGCGACGGTCGACGRCCAGGCGCGCGGTCTGTATGCCGGCGGGTTCCTCGGCGTCGCGATCATCGTGGCGGTGCTGGTCGCGTCGATCGTCGAGGTGCCGGGCTCGGCGGTGGCGAAGGTGCTGTCGATTTCGCCGCTGACCTACATCGGCAAGATCTCCTATGGCCTCTACCTGTGGCACTGGCCGGTCCTGCTGACGGTTACCGCGGGACGGACCGGCCTACATGGGCCGGTTCTGCTGGCCGCCAGAGTGGCCGCGACCATGGCCTGTACGCTGCTGTCGTTCTACCTGGTGGAGAACCCGATCCGGCGCCGGTCGATCCGGATCCCGAGGCCGGTCGTGACCACGCCGGTGGTGATGGCCGGGGTCGTCGCCGTGGCGATATTGGCGACGAGCACCCAGGCGTCCAGCGCCCGCAGCCCCGCGGACCTGGAGAAGCTCGCCGCGAGCGTCCAGGCGGGTGGGGCGCTGCCCACGGCGGCGCCCGACGCGCAGGGAAACCGGCCGCTGCGGATGCTCATCGCCGGCGACTCGCTGGCGACGACGCTGATCGGCAGCCAGTTCGGCGAGGTGGCGGCGTCGATGAACGTGCAGCTCGCGGACGCCTCCATGCTCGGCTGCGGGGTGGCCCGGCTGCCGACCAGGAAGCTGGACGGCAAGCCCGGGCCGACGACGATCGGCTGTGACCAGTGGCCGGCACGGTTCACCAAGCGGGTGAACGAGGTCCATCCGGACATCGCGGCGCTGCTGATCGGCCGCTGGGAGGTCACCGACCAGCTGCTGGACGGCGACTGGAGCCACGTCGGCGAGCCGAAGTTCGACGCCTACCTCGCCGCCCAGCTGGACCTGGCCATCACCACGCTGTCCGCGGGCGGCGCGAAGGTGGTGTTGTTCACCACACCCGCGGTCGCCGCCCGGGAGGGGCCGGATGGGTCGCAGTACCCGGAGACGAGGCCGGAACGAGTGGCAAGGTTCAACCAGCTGCTGCGCGCCGCGGCCGACCGGCATCGGGGTGTGGCGACCATCTCGGATCTCAACGGCGTACTCACGCCGGGTAATCGCTACACCGATCACGTGAACGGCATCCTCACCCGGGACGACGGCGTGCACATTACTGCCCCAGGTGGGCGAATCGTTGGTCAGGCGTTGCTTCCCGCGATTGTTGGGCTGGTTCGTCCGACAGGCGCGGATCGTGCCCCCGTGGGGACGACCACGTCCCCCGGCTGACCTGCGTGCATTACCGAACGCTAATCTTTCGACGGCAGCGTGCCGCACACAGACGGGAGGGTGATCGTGCCCCGCGCGCTCATTACAGGGATCACCGGCCAGGATGGTCTGTATCTGGGAGAGCTGCTCACGGCCAAGGGCTATGAGGTGTTTGGACTGGTCAGGGGCCAGTCCAACCCGAAGGTGGCCACGGTCGAGCGGATCATTCCGGGCGTCCAGCTCCTGGAGGGCGACCTCACCGACCTGTCCTCGCTGATCGGCGCGGTGGAGATCTCCCAGCCTGACGAGGTGTACAACCTCGGCGCCATCTCGTTCGTCGGACTGTCCTGGAAACAGGCTGAGCTGACCGGCGAGACGACCGGGATGGGTGTGTTGCGTATCCTCGAGGCGCTGCGGATCACCGCCGGCAGCGACGTCTCCCGGATGCGCTTCTACCAGGCGAGCTCATCCGAGATGTTCGGCAAGGTCCGCGAGACGCCGCAGCGGGAGACCACACCGTTCCACCCGCGCTCTCCCTATGGCGTCGCCAAGACCTTCGGGCATTACCTGACCGTCAACTACCGCGAGTCGTACGACATGTTCGCCTGCTCGGGGATGCTGTTCAACCACGAGTCGCCGCGCCGCGGAATCGAGTTCGTCACCCGGAAGGTGACCCGGGCCGTCGCCCGGATCGCGCTCGGGCTGCAGGACTCGATCACCCTGGGCAACCTCGAGTCCCGCCGGGACTGGGGCTTCGCCGGTGACTACGTCGACGCGATGTGGCGGATGCTCCAGCAGGACGAGCCGGACGACTTCGTCATCGCGACCGGGGAGACGCACTCCATCCGCGAGCTGCTGCAGGCCGCGTTCGCCCGGGTCGGCATCGACGACTGGGAGCCCTACGTCAAGCAGGACCCGCGGTTCTTCCGTCCGGCCGAGGTCGACCTGCTGGTCGGTGACCCGTCGAAGGCCATGGACAAGCTGGGCTGGAAGCCGACGGTCACCTTCACCGCCCTCGTCGACATGATGGTGGACGCGGACCTCGCGCTGGAGCGGGAGACCGCGGGGCAGGCGCTGACGATTCGGTGACCGGTCCTCGGTTCGGCGCGACCACCCCGGCCCACGGCCGTGCCTGGGTGGGACGCCGTGCACCGACGGCAGCATCTGCGGCAGCGCCGGCCGCGCTACCGGATACACCGGGAGCGCGGCCGGCTACACCGCGTGACAGTAACAGTATGTCACGGCGTCCCTACGTTCCCCCGCGCGCGACACCGACGCCCCGTCCGGCG
Source organism: Pseudofrankia sp. EUN1h (assembly GCF_001854645.1). Classification (NCBI taxonomy): domain Bacteria; kingdom Bacillati; phylum Actinomycetota; class Actinomycetes; order Frankiales; family Frankiaceae; genus Pseudofrankia; species Pseudofrankia sp. EUN1h. Next base: position 154,463 of record NZ_MBLN01000052.1, read on the forward strand.
AGCCAGGGCGGCCCCGCCGGCCTGTTCTCGGCCGGGCGGGACGCGGCGGTCCCGGTGGACTGGGCCAAGCCGACGAGCGACGCCCTCGTCCCGCCCGGGCCGGCCGAGGGCCCGTCCGCGCCGGACGCGGAATCCAGGTCGACCACGACCACGGCCCCGGCCCCGGCCCCGGCCGCCGCCCCGCCGGCCACCGCGCCTCCTGTCGCCGCCGTGCCTCCGGTCGCCGCCGCCGCCGCATCCACGGCCACGGCCGCCGCGGTCGGTGGCGGCCGGCTGCGCTGCGCGGTCCGCGGAGCGACGCCGCTGGCGCTCGCCGGCCTGCTCTCGAACGTCGCGAACCTGGGCGTCACGCTCGTCATCGCGCGCGCGATGAGCACCCGCTCCTACGGAGCGACCGCCCAGCTGTTCGCCCTCTTCATGATCGTTTCCATGCCGGGCAGCGCGTTGCTGGTCGGGGTGGTCCGCCGGGTGACCACCTGGACGCGCACCGGGCGGGCCGACCTGGTCGCCGGCTGGGCGGCTCGGGTGCGCCGCGCCGGCCTGCGGGGCGTGGCCGCGGTCGCCGTGCTGGCACTGGTGGTCCGCGATCCGCTCGCCCACCAGCTGTCGCTGCCGGGGCCGGGCGGGGTCGCCGAGACGCTCACCGCCGGCGCGGCCTGGTGCCTGCTGTGCGTCGACCGCGGGTTGCTGCAGGCGGCCCACCGCTACCGGGAGCTCGCCGCGAACCTGCTGGTCGACGCGGCGGTCAAGGGCGCGGCGACGGTCGGCCTGGTGCTCGCCGGGCTGGGGGCGACGGGCGCCGCCACAGCGGTCCTCCTCGGCGTGCTGGCCGCGCTCGCGCACGCCCGCCGCTCGCTTGGCCGAGCCGAACCCGCCGGCGCGACCGTGGCGGCGAGTGCGGCAGTGGCGGCAGTGGCGGCCGCCGCCGGCGGAACCGCGGCCTCGCCCGGCGGGCGGGAGCGCCGGCTGGCGGCGGAGCTGGGCGCCGCGCTCACGGCGCTGGCCTTCCTCGCCCTGCTGCAGAACGTCGACGTCCTGGTCCAGGGCCGGCTCTCGCCCGGCGAGTCCGGCCAGTACGCGGCCGTGTCCGTCACCTGCAAGGTGCTGATGTTCGGGGCCGTGGTGCTCGCCGGCTTCCTGCTGCCGGAGGCGGCCGACCGCCGCCACCAGGGCGAGCACGCCCTGCACCAGCTCGGCGCGACGCTGGCGATCCTCGCGCTGCCGGCCGCCGCGCTCCTCGCGGCCGCGTCCGCAGCGCCCGCGACCCTCTTGTCCCTGGCCTTCGGGCCCCGCTTCACCGACGCCTCCGGCGCTCTCCTCCCCCTGGCCGCAGCGATGACCTGTCTCGGAGCAACTGTGCTGTTCACCCACTACCTGCTGGCCCTGGGCTCGCGCGCTGTGCTGGTCGCGCTCGGGCTCACCGCCGCGGCCGCCGTCGGGCTGATCGCCCTGGCCGGCGGGTCGCCGGTCACCACCGCCCGGATGGACCTCGCGGTCCAGGCCGTGCTCGCAACGGTCACCGGGCTGCTCGTCGCCCGCGCGGCCCGCCGGACGATGTCCGCGCCGGGTGCCGGCCGCGCCGCGACGGAGGTGGCGCCCGCATGAGCGCGCTCGACGAAGGCATGGGCCGTTCGGGCATCACCGGGCAGCTGGGCGCCCCCGGGCGCCTCGGCTCGGCTGTGGGACTCGTCGAGCCACGCAAGGCCCCGTGGATCGAGGTGCGCGAGCCCACCCTGGCGGAGCTCGTCGAGCGTTCGGGTGTCCGCCGGGTGCACATGCTCGCCTGGCGTGACCTGGACGACCCGGAGGCCGGCGGCTCCGAGCTGCACGCCGACCAGGTCGCCGCCGCCTGGGCCGCTGCCGGCGTCGACGTGAGCATGCGGACCGCGCACGCCCCCGGCCACCTGGAGACGGCCACCCGCAACGGCTACTCCGTCGTGCGCAAGGCGGGCAGGTACATGGTGTTCCCGCGTTCGGCGATCTCCGGCGCGCTCGGCCACGGCGGCCCCTGGGACGGGCTGGTGGAGATCTGGAACGGCATGCCGTTCTTCTCACCGGTGTGGGMGCCCTGCCCCCGGGTCGTGTTCCTGCACCACGTCCACGGCGAGATGTGGCGGATGGTGCTCAAGCCGCCGCTGGCGAAGATCGGCGAGACGCTGGAGAGCACCATCGCGCCGCCGCTCTACCGGCGCACCCGGATGCTGACGCTGTCCGAGTCGTCCCGCCACGAGATCATCGAGATGCTCGGGCTGCCCCCGGCGAACATCTCCGTCATCCCGCCGGGCATCGACGGGCGCTACGCCCCGCTCGGAGAGCGCTCGCCACACCCGCTGGTCCTGGCGGTCGGCCGGCTGGTGCCGGTGAAGCGGTTCGACCTGCTCATCGACGCGCTGGTCCGGCTGCGCCAGCAGCACCCGACGATGGAGGCGACCATCGTCGGCGAGGGCTACGAGCGCCCGGCGCTGGAGGCCCAGATCCGGGCGGCGAACGCCACCGACTGGCTGAAGCTGGCGGGCCGGGTCGACGACGAGGGCCTGCTCGCGCTCTACCGGCGGGCCTGGGTACTCACCAGCGCGTCGGCCCGCGAGGGCTGGGGCATGACGATCACGGAGGCGGCGGCCTGCGGCACCCCGTCGGTCGCGACGAACATCGCCGGGCACACCGACGCCGTCGCCGACGGGCTGTCCGGTCTGCTCGTCGAGCCGCGTGACCTCGCCGGCGCGCTCGGCCGGGTGCTCGGCGACCAGGAACTGCGCGACCGGCTCGTCGCGGGCGCGCTGGCGCACGCGGCCACGTTCACCTGGGCCAACACCGCCCGCCAGACCTATGCGGCCCTCGTCCAGGAGGCCGCCAAGCACAGCCGCCGCGCGCCCCGCCCCGGCGGTCTCGACCGGCTGCACGGGCCGCTGCGGTGACCTTGACGACGCAGGACCCGGGCGGACCCTCCGGACCCACCGGCCCCGGCGGCGGCGACGCGGCCGGCACCGCGGCCGTCACCACCGACGAAGCCTCCGCGCCCACACCGGCCACGGCCCGGACTTCCCCGATCGCCGACCTCCCAGATCGGCTTCGCCAATCCGGCAGGGACCCTGCCGCCGATCCGGCAGGGACCCCGGAGTCGGCCGGCGCCGCGCCCGGCGCCGACGACCGTCGCGGGTGGCGCGGCTGGCGCCCGCCGCGGCCGTCCTGGGCGACGCTGCTGCTCGCCGCCGTCGCCTACCTGCCGCTGCTGCGCACGTCGCCCGGCCGGATCGGCGCCGACACGAAGGCGTACCTCTACCTCGATCCGGGCCGGCTGCTGCGCCGCGCGGTGTCGATGTGGGACCCGGACGTCGGCATGGGTACCGTCACCCACCAGAACATCGGCTACCTGTTCCCGCAGGGCCTCTGGTACTACGTGCTGGACGTCGTCGGACTGCCGGACTGGGTCGCCCAGCGGCTGTGGACCGGCACCATCCTGTTCGTCGCCGGTGCCGGCGTGCTGTTCCTGTTGCGCTCGTTCGGCTGGCCCGACCGGTACTCGGTCGTCGCCGCGTTCGGCTACATGCTCACGCCGTACTCGCTGGAGTACGAGGCGCGGATCTCCGCGATCCTGCTGCCCTACGCCGGCCTCGGCTGGTTCATCGGGATCACGGTGCGCGGCCTGCGCGAGGCCCGCGAGGGGAAGGGYAGCTGGCGGGGCGCCGACGCGTGGCGATGGCCGGCCGCGTTCGCGCTGGTGGTCACCTCGGTCGGCAGCATCAACGCCTCCAGCCTGATCCTGATCATGCTGGCACCGATCCTGTGGGTGCCGTTCGCGATCTGGGGCACCCGGGAGGCGACGCCGCGCGCYGCCGCCGGCCTCATCGGCCGCGCCGTCATCCTGACGATCCTGGCGAACGCCTGGTGGGTGGCCGGCCTCTACACACAGGCCGGCTACGGCCTGAACGTGCTGGCTTTCACCGAGACGGTCAAGACGGTCGCCAGCAGCTCGCAGGCCTCCGAGGTGCTGCGGGGCCTGGGCAACTGGTTCTTCTACGGCGAGGACGCGCTCGGCCCGTGGATCACCCCCGCGGTCGGCTACACCCAGGCGCTGTGGCTGCTGGCGGTGAGCTTCGCCGTGCCGCTGCTGGGGCTGGCGGCGGCGTCGCTGATCCGCTGGGGCCACCGCGCCTACTTCGTCGGACTGGTCGTGCTGGGCACGACGGTCGCCGTCGGCGTGTACCCGTACGACGACCCGTCGCCGCTCGGCCGGTTCTTCCGCGACTTCGCCGAGGGGTCGACGGCGGGGCTCGCGCTGCGCTCGCTGCCGCGCGCCGCGCCGCTGGTCGTGCTGGGCCTGTCGGTGCTGCTGGCGGGCGCGCTCGCCGCGTTCACCGAGCGGTCGGTGGCGCGTGCCGCGGCCCTGCGCTCCCCTGCCGGCGCCGGCGGGGCGGGCCGCCGCGCGGGGGGCCGCCGGCGCAGGCAGGGGATGACCTTCCGGCCGCGTCCCGGCGCCGTGCTGCCGACCGCCGTGACGGTGGTCGTGCTGGTGCTGCTCGCGCTGGACATGGCACCGCTGTTCCGCGGCCAGTTCCTGGAATCCGGCCTGCAACGGCCGGAGAACGTCCCGGAGTACGAGCAGGCGCTAGCCGACGCGCTGGGCGCCAAGGGCAACGCCACCCGGGTGCTGGAGCTCCCAGGCTCCGACTTCGCCCACTACCGCTGGGGCTCGACGCTCGACTCCGTCACCTACGGCCTGATGGACCGCCCGACGATCCAGCGCGAGCTGGTCCCCTACGGCGAGGCCGGCAGCGTCGACCTGGTCCGCTCGCTCGACCGCCGGCTGCAGGAGGGCGTCTTCGAGACGTCCTCGCTCTACGACGTCGCCCGGCTGATGGGCGTCGGGGACGTCGTGCTGCGCGGTAACAACCAGTACGAGCGTTTCCGCGGCCCGCGGCCCCGGGCCGACTGGGAGCTGTTCACCACGCCGCTGCCGAACGGGCTGGAGAAGCCGACGACGTACGGCCCCCCGGTGAGCGAGACGACGACCATCCCCTACCTCGACGAGATCACCCTCGGCACCGACCCGGCCGTCCCCGACCCGCCGACGCTCGCCGACTTCGCGGTCAAGGACCCGACGCCGATCGTCCGCTCGGCCACCACCGGCCGCCCGCTGCTGGTCAGCGGCAACGGCGAGGCGCTGGTCGACGCGGCCGCCTCCGGCCTGCTGAGCGACGTCATCGACAACAACCGGGCCGTTCTCTACACGGCGGCGCTCGCGGGCGACCCGGACGGGCTGCACCAGGCGCTCGCCGACGGCGCCGAGCTGCTCGTCAGCGACTCCAACCGGCTGCGGGCGGAGCGCTGGACCGGCATCCGGGAGAACTTCGGCTACGTCGAGCAGCCCGGCGTCCCCGCGCTGGCGAAGGACCCGGACGACAACCGGCTGCCGCTGTTCCCGGACCAGGACACCTCCAACCAGACGGTCGCCGTGCTCACCGCCCCGGGTGAGCAGGCCCAGGTCGCGGCGGTGACCGCGTCGAGCTACGGCAACACGTTCGCCTACGGCCCGGCCGACCGCCCGGTGCACGCCATCGACGCCGACCCGACGACGGCGTGGCGGGTCGGCGCGTTCACCGACCCCGCGGGCGAGCGCTGGCAGACGACGCTCGCCGCCCCCACCACCACCGACCACGTCCGGCTGGTGCAACCGCTCACCGGCCCGCGCAACCGGTGGATCACCAAGGTCACGCTGACCTTCGACGGCGGCGCGCCGGTGACGGCCGACCTCATCGACGGTTCGAGGACCGGCCAGGGCCAGGTCATCACCTTCCCGAAGCGGACGTTCAAGACCCTGACGATCCAGGTCGACGCGACCAACTTCGGCAAGCAGAAGAGCTACGACGGCCTGTCCGCGGTCGGGCTCGCCGAGGTGGAGATCCCGAAGGCGGACGGAAAGCCGGCCGTCGCGCAGGACCTGCTGCGGATGCCGACCGACCTGCTCGCCACCGCCGGCCAGGGCTCGCTCGACCACCCGCTGGTGCTGACGATGACGCGGGACCGGGCGAACCCGGCCGAGCCGTTCAAGGAGGACACCGAGTCGACGATCGCGCGGGTGTTCTCCCTGCCGACCGACCGCACGTTCAGCCTGACCGGCACGGCGCGCCTGTCCGCGTACGCCTCGGACGACCTGATCGACAAGCTGCTCGGCCGGCCGGCCGGCCCACCGCTGGTGGACTCGTCGGGCCGGCTGCCCGGCGACATCGAGGCGCGCGGCTCGGCCGCCTTCGACGGTGACACCGCCACCGCCTGGTCGCCGGGCTTCGGCGACCAGACCGGCAACTGGCTGCAGCTGACATCGCTGGACGACGTCACCCTGTCGACGGCGAAGGTCACCCTGGTGACCGATGGGCGGCACTCGGTCCCGACGAGGCTCGGCGTCGAGGTCGACGGCCAGCGGGCCGGCACGGTCGACGTGCCGCCGGTCGCCGACGCGACGGGCCAGCGGGGCGCCACCACCACGGTGACGCTGCCGCTGCCGGTGGGCCAGGGCCACCAGATCCGCTTCGTCGTCGACGCGGTCCGCCCGGTGACGACGACGGACACGATCTCCGGCTCGACCCTGACCATGCCCGTCGGCATCGCGGAGATCGAGCTGCCGGGCGTGTCCGGCACGGGCCAGACCGCGTCGAACGCCCAGCTGCCGGCCGACTTCACCTCGGACTGCCGGACCGACCTGCTGACCGTCGACGGTCAGCCGGTCGGCGTGCGGATCAACGGCACGACCAAGGACGCGTCCGGCCGGCTCGGCCTGGACCTGCGCACCTGCGGCACCCCGGTGCACCTGACCGCCGGTGACCATGTGGTGCGCACCGCGAACGGGGCGAAGACCGGGATCGACCTGGACCGGCTGGTCCTCGCCTCCGACATGGGTGGCACCACCTGGCCGGACGCGACGTCGATCAACGCTCTGGACACCTCCCGCGAGCAGCGCACGGCCGACCTCGCGGCCCGGTCGGGCACCGCGGCCGGCGCCGCCGCCCCGGCGGCGCCGGCGGTGAAGGTGGAGGTCGCGGGGGCGACGACGGTCGTCCTCACGGTCACCGGCGCCAAGCCGGGCACGCCGTTCTGGCTGGTGCTGGGGCAGAGCCTCTCCCCCGGATGGCACGGCAAGATCGACGAGAACACCGACATCGGCTCGCCCCAGCTCGTCGACGCCTATGCCAACGGCTGGCGGATCGACCCGACGTCGGAGAGCTTCAAGGTCCAGCTCACTTGGACGCCGCAGCGGGTGGTCTTCGCCGCGCTGACCGTCTCCGTCGTGACCGTGGTGCTGTGCCTGGCGCTGCTCGGGGTGACGGGCCGGCGGCGGCGCAGGGCCGGCTGGCCCGGGCCCGTCCGCGACCTCCCGCTGCTGGACCGGCCGTTCGCCGCCACGCCGCGGCTGCCGCTGGGCCAGGTGGTCCTGCTGGTCCTGGCGACGGCGGCCATCGGGGCGTTCATAGCCAGCCCGGCCGCCGGCGCCGCGACGGCGGCGGTGACGCTGGTGGCGGCGCTGGCGCCACGCGGGCGGGTGCTGCTGCGGGTCGGCTCGGTCGCGGCGCTCGCCGCGGCGGCGGCCTACGTCATCGAGGTACAGGTCCGCTACGACCTGCCGGTGAACGGCTCCTGGGTCGCGGAGTTCGACAAGGTCGCGATCGTCTCATGGCTCGCGGTGCTCTTCCTCGGCGCCGACGCCACGCTCGCGCTGCTGCACGGCCGCGCCAACGGTCGCGCCGCCGCCGCGGTGGCCGTGGCCGAGGCCGGAACCGGAACCGAGGCCGAGGCAGCGCCGTCGTTGGAGGGTCCCGCCGGCACGCTCCCGCACTGACCGATGGCGGCGGGTTTGCCCATCGGTCAGCACGGAGCGTGCCCGTACGGGCACTTTACGTAGGCAGATCATGTCGCGGGCGGCCGGGAAAGGAAGCCTGCCGGGTTACCCTGCGCCGGCCGCTGGACATGGTGTGACTGACTGAAAACGGGCCGTGCCGCCGGGGGGCGGTCGAACCCGGCCTGGACCCCGGTCGGGCCGTTGGCTCCCGCCGGCACGCGGGCACGACCTGAGGCCGGCACCACGCCAAAGGCGGCGCGCAGACGCACATCCTTCGCGCTGTCCGAAGCGTCCCGGTGCGAGGAGGGCTGGTCGGATGCGAGGGAGGGGCTGGATCCGGGAGCGCGGGTTCCTCGCCGTGCTCCCGCTGGCTGGCACGCTGTTCCTGCTGCTCATGCTCACCCTGCCCCTGCCGCTGTCCTATCGGGAACCCGAGGCCTTCGGGGCTTTTCTGCTTTCCGCCGCTACTCTCTGCTATATCCTTTTCGCGCCCGACGGCGACACCCAGCGCGATGCACTGGTCGTGACGCTCGCGATGACGGCCGCGCTGACGATCGCGGTGATCGGCGTCGCGTCGCGTACGCCGCTCGCCTTCCTGGCCTGGTACCCGTGGGCCGGTGGTTACGCCGGCCTGGTGTCGCGCCGCCCCAGCCGGGTGGCCGCGCTGACCGTCGTCATCTGCCTCGCCCTGACCTGCGCGCTGGCCGCGCGCGGCGAGCTGACCGTCTACCCGTTGACCTACCTGGCCATCCTGATGAGTGCCATCGGGTCGGCGATGTTCACCTACGGGTTCTTCAGATGGGGCCGCGGCCAGGCGTTCGCCGACCCGCTGACCGGGCTGACCAACCGGGCGGGGCTCATGCACGCCGGCGAGCCAGCCATCACCGAGGCGCTGGTCGCCGGTCGCGCCCAGGCGGTGATCGTGCTGGACATCAACCGGTTCGGGGAGATCAACTCGGCGCTGGGGCACCAGGCCGGCGACGAGGCGCTGCGCGAGTATGCCGACCTGCTGCGCGAGGTGCACCCGCGGCCCGCGTTCGTCGGCCGGCTCGGGGGCGACGAGTTCGTCCTCGTGCTGTCCGGCGAGGACCAGGCCGACGACCGGGTCGAACCCGGCGGCGGATGGCTCGCGCGGCTCGGCGAGAAGGTCCTCGACCAGCTCGACGGGCCGGTGCGCATCCGCGGCATCAACATCGAGCTGGAGTCCACGGCGGGCATCGCCTCCGCGCCGCGCGACGGCGACCGGCTGTCGAAGGTGCTGCCGTGCGCGGACGCGGCGCTGGCGAACGCCAAGCGGGACGGCGCGCGCCTCGGGGTCTGGAGCGTCGGGATGGCCGGGACGGTCGGCGTGCGCTCCTGGGAGCTGGCCCTGCACGCCGAGCTGCGCAACGCGATCGCCAAGGGCGAGCTCGTGATGTACTACCAGCCGGTACAGGAGGCCGCGACCGGCCGGATCGCCGGCGCCGAGGCGCTGATGCGCTGGTGCCACCCGGAGCGCGGGCTGCTGCCACCCGGCTCGTTCCTGCCGATGGCCGAGCGCTCCTCACTGATCATCGGCCTGACCTGGTGGGAGCTGGACGAGGTGCTCGCCCAGTGTGCCCGGTGGGTCAGGGCCGGCCTGCGCCTCCCCGTCTCGGCCAACCTGTCCGCGCGGATGCTCGTCATCGACGACCTGCCCGGCAAGGTCGCCCGCCGGCTGGAACATCACGGCCTGCCGCCGGAGATGCTCACCCTGGAGATCACCGAGAGCGCGCTGGTCTCCCAGCCGGCGCGCGCCGCCGCCATGCTTGGCGAGCTGCGGACCGCGGGCGTGAAGCTCTCGCTCGACGACTTCGGCACCGGCTACAGCTCGATGGAGATCCTCAAGGCGCTCCCGTTCGACGAGATGAAGATCGACAAGAGCTTCGTGGCGGACGCCCGCGGCAGCCTGCCGGACGTCGCGATCGTGCGGTCGGTGGTCGACCTCGGCCACCGGCTGGGCCTGCGCGTCGTCGGCGAGGGCGTCGAGGACGAGCAGTCGGCCAGGATGCTCACCGAGCTCGGCTGCGACCTCCTGCAGGGCGACGTGCTCTCGCCGCCGCTGCCGGCCGAGGAGCTGGAGATCCTGCTGGCCCGCGGTGTGGACGTCCGACAGGTCCACGCCGACCAGCCTCGGCCCGCCGGTCATGACGCGCCGCCGGGGTCAGGCGGAGCCGAGGTCGGCACCCGTGGCGGCACCGGCGGCGATGCCTGGCGCACGCCCGGCCGCGGCCCGCTGACCGCCGCCTGGGGCGATCCCCGCCAGGCCCAGGCGGACGCGACGCGCGCGGACGCCGCGCGCCTGGCGGGGCGCGCGGTGGCCGGCGTCGCCCCGTCCAGCAACGGGCACCGGACCGGCGAGCGGGCCGAGTCCGCCGGGGCCAGCCAGGCGCGGGCACCGGGCCGTCACGAGCCGGAGCCGAAGGCCTCGGAGGAGGCGATCAGGACCTGGGAGCGGACCGGGCTGGTCGCCCCCAAACCGCCGGACGAGCCGAGCCGGCTCTCCGCCCTGCGTCGGTACCGGATCCTCGACACCGCGCCCGAGCCGGAGTTCGACGCTCTCGTCACCCTCGCCGCCCAGCTCGCCGACTGTGGCTTCGGCTATCTGACGTTCATCGATTCTGATCGGGAATGGCTCAAGGCCAGTCACGGCGTCCAGCCGACGGAGCTCCGCGCCCGGGTCGGCGCGGGGTCGCACATCGTCGCCGATGGCCGATACCTGGAGATCCAGGACTGTTCCCGCGACCTGCGCTACGCGCACCTGGCCAGGCTGGAGCCACAGGTTGTGACCTTCTTCGCCGGCGCACCGCTGCGGACCGCCGACGGCCACGTGATCGGCGCCCTGTGCGTCTCCGACCGGGTGCCGCGCCGGCTCACCACCGGTCAGCGGACCGCGCTGGACACCCTTGCCAGGCACGCCATGAGCCTGCTGGACGCCCGGCTCCAGCGGATGCTGCTCGCGGAGGCGGGCGCCGGGCTGGAACAGCTCGAGACGTTCTGGCACCACCATGACCTGACGGCCGCGGCCACCCTGTGCGCGGACGTCGTGCGGACGCTGGCCCACGCCGACGCGGTCGCCGTGATGCTGCCCGAGCTGCCCGGCTCGACCGTCTTCCGCGCCGCCGGCGTGTCCGTCGTCGAAGGGACGCTGCCGCTGACGGAGATCGGAGTGCGCGCGACCAGCGACGACGAGAAGGCGATCCGCGAGCTGGCGTCCGCGACCGGTCCGGTTTTCATCCCGGACGCGGAGACGCACCCGATGATCCCGACCGAGAAGGTGCGCGGACTGGGGATCGCGTCCGCGCTGATGGTGCCGCTGCTCGGCGAGGGCGGAATCCAGGGAATGATCACCGTCCGCTGGACCGAGCACCAGTCCCAGCTCGACCCGGCGGTGCGGTGCGCGGTGACGATGTTCTGCGGCCAGGCCCGTTTCACCCTCGCCAAGCTGCGCGCCGCGCAGGGCCAGGTGGCCGGGAACTCCCCGGCGGGCGGCTCCCCCGCGGGCACCGGCCCGCCGGGCCGGCGTGGCCGGGACGACCTGGCGGCGGCCGAGGCCGACTCCTCCGGCCGGCGGCGGCCCCGCCCGGCCACCAGCCGCTTCTAGGCGCCCGTTCCGGCGACGTCTCTCGGACCGTCGCCAGTGTCCCGCGTCGTCAGTGTCCCGCGTCGTCCCAGGTGCGGCCGGCGCCGACGGAGACGTCGAGCGGAACGGACATCGTGTACGCGCCGCCCATCTCGGCGCGGACGAGGGACTCGACGTCCGCGCGCTCGCCGGGGGCGATCTCGAGGACGAGCTCGTCGTGGACCTGGAGGAGGAGGCGGGAATGCAGGCCGCGCTCGCGCAGTCCCCGCTCCACACCCAGCATCGCGATCTTGATGATGTCGGCGGCGGAACCCTGGATCGGGGCGTTGAGGGCCATCCGCTCGGCCATCTGCCGGCGCTGGGAGTTGTCGCTGGTCAGGTCGGGCAGGTAGCGGCGGCGGCCGAGGATCGTCTCGGTGTAGCCGTCCGTGCGGGCGCGGTCGACGACGCCGCGCAGGAAGTCCCGCACCCCGCCGAAACGGGCGAAGTAGGCCTCCATCTGCTCGCGGGCCTCGTCCGGGGCGATGCCGAGCTGGGAGGCCAGCCCGTAGGCCGACAGGCCGTAGGCGAGGCCGTAGGACATCGCCTTGATCCGTCGCCGCAGCTCCGGGTCGACGTCGGCGACGGGCAGGTTGAACGCCTGCGCGGCGACGAACGTGTGCAGGTCCTCGCCGGAGGCGAACGCCTCGATCAGTCCCGCGTCGCCGGACAGATGCGCCATGATCCGCATCTCGATCTGCGAGTAGTCCGCGGTCAGCAGCGTCTCGTAGCCTGGGCCGACGACGAAGGCGCGGCGGATCTGGCGGCCCTCGGCGGTGCGGATCGGGATGTTCTGCAGGTTCGGGTCGGTCGACGACAGYCGGCCCGTCGCCGCGATCATCTGGTTGAACGTGGTGTGGATGCGGCCGGCGTCGTCGATCATCGGCAGCAGCGACTCGACGACGGTCTTGAGCCGGGCCACGTCGCGGTGGCGCAGCAGCGTCGGGATCAGCGGGTGGTCGGTCTGGACGGCCAGCCACGCGAGCGCGTCCGCGTCCGTCGTGTAGCCCGTCTTTATCTTCTTGGTCTTCGGCAGGTTCAGCTCGTCGAACAGGATCTGCTGCAGTTGCTTGGGCGAGCCGAGGTTGAACGGCCGGCCGACGATCTCGTGCGCGGCCTCGACGACCTTGGTGACCTCGGCGCCGTACTGGGACTGCAGGTCGGTCAGGTAGTCGGCGTCGGCCGCGATGCCGGCGCGTTCCATCCCGGCGAGCACGGTCAGCAGCGGCAGCTCGATCTCGTGCAGCAGGCGCGCGGCCGAGCGGCGTTCCAGGTCGCCGTCGAGGGCGTCGGCGAGCTCGGCGACCGCGCGGGCGCGCACGACGTCCACCTCGGCCTCGTCCGCCTCGGTGACGCCCTCGACCTCGACCTCGAGGGTCAGCTGGCCGTCCGACGGGCCGTCCTCGGCTCTCAGCTCCCGGTGCAGGTAGCGCAGCACCAGGTCCGCGAGGTCGAACGAACGCTGGCCCGGCAGGGCGAGGTAGGCGGCGAGCGCGGTGTCGCTGGTGACGCCGTCGAGGGTGAGGCCCAGCTCGGCGAGCGCGAGCATCGAGCCCTTGACGTCGTGCCCGGCCTTCGGCTTCGTCTCGTCCGCGAGCCAGGCGCCCAGCGCGTTCTCGTCGGCCGGCACCAGCTGCGACGGGTCGATCCACGCGCCGGCGCCATCCGCGGTGGCCAGCGCGATCCCGGCGACCGTCCCGGTGCCGCGGCCCCAGGTGCCACGCAGGTGCAGGCCCGTGCGGGCACCGCCCGCCGTGTGTTCGGCGAGCCATTCGGTGACGTCACCCGGGCCGAGGATCGTGTACTCGACCGCGAAACCGCCGTCGCCGGCCGCCGGCTCCACGATCGCGAGCGCCTGGTAGAGCCGCTCCCGCAGCACCCGGAACTGCAGGGTGTCGAACAGGGTGTGCACCGCCTCGCGGTCCCACGGGACCAGGCGCAGGTCGGCGGGGCCGCGCTCCAGCGGCACGTCGCGGGCGAGCTCGGTCAGCGCCCGGTTGCGGATCACGCCTGCCAGGTGCTCCCGCAGCGCCGCGCCGGCCTTCCCGGTGACCTCGTCGGCCCGGTCGACCAGGTCCGCCAGGCCGCCGAACTGCTGGATCCACTTGGTGGCGGTCTTCTCGCCGACGCCGGGAATCGAGGGCAGGTTGTCCGACGGGTCGCCGCGCAGCGCGGCGAAGTCCGGGTACTGCGTCGGGGTGAGGCCGTACTTGGCCTCCACCTCCGCCGGCGTGTAGCGGATCATGTCGCTGATGCCCTTGCGGGTCATCAGCACGGTGATCCGGTCGGTGACGAGCTGCAGCGCGTCACGGTCGCCGGTGACGATGAGGACGTCCATGCCGGCCGCCTCGCCCTGGACGGCCAGGGTCGCGATGATGTCGTCCGCCTCGTAGCTGGCGGCCGACATGCTCGGCACGGCGAGCGCGTCGCAGACCTGGTGGATCAGGCTGATCTGGCCGACGAAGTCCGACGGGGTCTCGGACCTGCCGGCCTTGTACTCGGCGTACTGGGCGTGCCGGAAGGTCGGCGCCGGCAGGTCCCACGCGACGGCGACGTGCGTCGGCTTCTCGTCGCGCAGCGCGTTGATCAGCATGGACGTGAAGCCGTAGACGGCGTTCGTCGGCTGCCCGGTGGTGGTGGAGAAGTTCTCCACCGGCAAGGCGAAGAACGCCCGGTAGGCCAGCGAGTTCCCGTCCAGCAGCAGCAGCCGACCGGTTCCGGGAGCGGGCCCGCCGGGCCCGCCGCCCGTGGCCGCGGACCTCCCGGCAGCCCTGGCCGGCGCCTTCGCGGGCGCCTTGGCCGGCGCCCCGGCGCCGGCGGCCCTCGGGGCACGCTTCGCGGGCGCCCGCGCGGGGGCGTCGCCGGGTGCGTCCGCCGCCGCCTGTGGCGCGGCGTCCACCGGGACGTCGGAGGGGCTACTCAGATCGGGTTGCGTCGTCGAACCGGACACCCGGCGAAGTCTAGGCCGCCGGTAGGACAATCCACCGACCGCGCCGCCCGCGCCGCCTGCCCGGTCGCCATATTGTCGGCTGGTGACTGTCGAGACGGGCGCGGACGGTGCCACCCAGGGCGGAGCGCCGGCCGGCCAGGCCGAGCTGGTCGCCGCCCTGAACCTGCACCGCGGCGAGCTGAACGAGCGCATGGGCATCGAGCTGCTCGAGGCGGCGCCGGAGCGCGTGGTCGGCCGGATGCCGGTGGAGGGCAACCGGCAGCCGTACGGGCTGCTGCACGGCGGCGCGTCGGTGGTGCTGGCGGAGACGGTCGGCTCGATGGCGGCGATGCTCAACGCGGGCCCCGAGAACGCGGCCGTCGGCCTCGAGATCAACGCCTCCCACCACCGGGCGGCGACCACCGGCTGGGTCACGGCGGTCGCGACCCGCCTGCACGCCGGTCGCTCGGTGGCGACGTTCGAGATCAAGATCACGGACGACGACGGCCGCCCGGTCTGCACCTGCCGGCTGACCTGCGTGCTCCGGTCCAGGCCGCCCGCCGGCGGCGCCATCCCCGGCATCCCCGGCAGCAGGTAGTCCACGACGCGCGGGACGATCCGGGGGCGGGCTTTGGTGCCGTCCGGGCCTTCCCCATGCCAAGACGTTTTCTACTCACCCGCCCCCGGTTTCCACACTGCGGGTGAGACGCTAGGAGCGTTCGGTAACCACGTCAACGGGGCCCGCGCGCGATGACCCGCGGTTGTGCGCTCCCAGGCGCGGCCACGCCGTATCCGCCAACTCATCTCCCTGTTTGCCGGCCTCGATGGCTCCCCCCACCAATTGGCTGGGGGACGTCTCGGCGCCAACCGGCGGGTTCGACGTGGAGACAACCAGGCGGCCAGTCGGCGGGACCCCACGGACAGCCTGGCGCAAAAGAACGTCCCGGCAGCCGGCGCGACGGTCAGGTCCCGGCGGGGCTCGGTGCCCGGTACGCCCCGAGGGCGGCAAGGCTGCCGACGACCTCGGCCGGCGTGCCGGTCGCGACCACGGCGCCGGCCTCGAGGACGACGACCGTGTCGGCGACCGCCAGGGCCAGGCGCGGGTCGTGCTCGGCGAGCAGGACGCTCACGCCGCGGGCCTGGACCTGGCCGACCAGCTCGGCGAGCCAGGCCCGCTCGGCGGCCGGGACGCCGGCGGCCGGCTCGTCCAGCAACAGCAACGACGGACGGGTGCCCAGCGCGCTGGCGACCTCGAGCCGCCGGCGCGCGCCGCGGGGCAGGCCGGCCGCCGGCTCGGCCGCCCGGTCGGCGAGCCCGACGAGGTCCAGCAGCTCCCGCGCCGCGGACCGGGCCGCGCGGATCCCCCCGCGCCCAGGCGTCCCGGGGACCAGCGCCCGGCGGGTGCCGCCGCGCGCCGCCGCCTCGACGCCGACCCGGACGTTGTCCAGCACGGTGAGCTGGTCGAACAGCCTGGTCTCCCGGAAGGTGCGGGCGATGCCCAGCCGGGCCACCGCCGGTGCCGACCGCCCGAACAGCTCGACCGGCCCGCCGGGGCCGCGCGCCGGCCAGAAGTGGGCGCTGCCGCGGCTCGGGCGCCGGCTCCCGGTCAGGCAGTCGAGCAGCGCCGTCTTGCCCGCGCCGTTCGGGCCGACCACGGCCAGCACCGTGCCGCGCCGCTGACGCAGCGAGACGTCCGCGAGGCAGGTGAGCCCGCCGACGCGCAGCGTCACCCCCGCCAGGTCGAGAATCGGCCGCGGCGGCGGCGTCGAGCCTGGCGCGGGCACGGTCGGCGCGTCCGGCTTCCAGCCGACGCGCGGACCAGGGCGAGCCGGCACCACCGCCGGGGTCCGGCGGCCCGGCTCCGGGACGGTCACGGCGCCGTGCCGCGTCGGGCGGCGGGCCGGTGGAGCGCGGGAAGGAGGCGTCCAGGCCGGAAGACCGTCATGATCATGACGAGGGCGCCGAAATAGAGGAACCGGTCCGCGGCTGGCACGTGGTCGCGCAGGAGGAAGGCCAGGCCCTGCAGGACGACGGCGCCGAGGACGGCGCCGAGGCGCGAGCCCACTCCGCCCGCGACGACCACCGTCAGCACGAGCATCGACGCCTGTGGGCTGAACGTCTGCGGGTTGAAGAACTGCTTGGTCGCGAGGACCGCGCCGGCGAGGCCGGCGACCGACGCGCCGGCCGCGAAGGCCAGCAGCCTCGTCCGGATGACGCGGACGCCCAGGGCCTCGGCGGCCAGCTCGTCCTGCTGGAACGCGGCGCAGGCCCGGCCGGCCCGCGACCGGTCCCAGCCTGCGAGCACGACGAGGACCAGCACGATCAGGCCGAGCAGCAGGTAGTAGTACGGCAACGGGTCCAGCCCGAAGGCGTAGTGGACGCCGCCGATCCGCACCGACGGCGCCTGCACCCCGAACACGCCGCCGGCACCGCCGGTGATCCCCTCGGCGTTGTTCGCGAGCAGCTGGACGACCCCGCCGAAGCCGAGGGTGACGATCGCCAACAGGTCGGCGTGCCGGCGCAGGAGCGGCGCGCCCAGCACGAGGCCGACGAGGCCCGCGGCGGCCATCGCGATCGGCATCGCGGCCAGCGCAGAGACGGTGAACGGCGCGTGCCAGGGCATCGCGCCCGGAGCACACAGGTACGTCGCGGTATAGGCGCCGATCGCGCAGAAGGCGACGGAGCCGAGATCGAGCACGCCGGCCCGGCCGACGGTGATGCTCAGCCCCAGCGCGAGCAGCGCGTACAGCCCGATGTCGTTGACCATCACCTGCAGCGCCGTGGTCGAGACCAGCAGCGGCGCGCCCACCGCCGCCCCCAGCGCCAGCGCGTACCCGGCACCCCGCGCCCATGGGCGCCGGTACCAACGGCCCCGATGCCACGGTCCCCGAGCCGAGGTCCCGGCGGGCGTGGGTTCGACGGAGCTCCTCGCCACCCGCTCGGCCGGTGCTGGCTCGGCCGCCACCGGCCGAGCGGGCCCGTCTCCCCATTTCGACCGGACCGCCCAGGTCCGGTCCGTGGGCGGCACAGCGTGATCCTCGACCGCGCGCTGCTCCGGCATCGGCGCCGGTATCGGAATCGGCGGTGGCCCGCTCCGGCCCGCCGGCTCGGCCTCGACGGCGATCCGGCCCCGCCGCGAGGCCGCCTCGTCCAGCGACGGGCGCCGCCGGGCGGCCCTTCCCCACCGCGAGCGCCTCGGCCGGCGGTGGCGCGACCCCGACCGGTCCCGGGCGTCGTCCGCCCATTCGGCCGCGATCCCCGCCAGGGACGCGGTCAGGCGGCCGGCCGGGCCGCGCAGCAGCGGCCAGCAGGTCAGCCCCGCCCAGGTCAGCAGCGCGGCGGCGAGGAAGAGCGCGCCGCGCTCGCCCGCCAGCGACCCACGGGTCCCGGCGAGCGGCCGGTCGGCGTTCCCGGACGGCCCGGTCACCAGCGCGGCCAGCGCCGAGAGCACCAGGCACCCACCCAGCCGGCGCCACCACCGGCCCGGCCTCGCCGTGTCCCCGTCCCCACCGACGACGTCCCCGGGGCCGCGCCGCCGCGCGGGCTCGGGGGGTCGCGGAACGGAGTCATCCGGTCGGACGCCGGGCGGCGCAGGACCAGTCGTCGCCGCGCCGCCCGCCGCACTGCCCGCCATGGCATCCGCCACGGCGTCCGGCGGCGCGCCCGCGGCGCGCAGCTGGGCCACCCGCTCGGCGACCGACGGCATGCCCGCCAGCGCCTCCCCCGCCGCCGGCTCGTCCGGACTCATGCCGGACGTCCGAGGCGGGCGCCGAGCAGGCCCGAGGGGCGCAGGAGGAGGACGGCGAACAGCACGACGAAGGCGATGACGTCCTGATAGCCCGCGTCGAGCAGGTAGTAGCCGCCGAAGCTCTCGACCAGGCCGAGCAACAGGCCCCCGGCCAGCGCCCCGCGCGCGCTGCCGAGGCCACCGAGGACGGCGGCCGCGAAGGCCTTGATCCCGGGAACGAAGCCCATCGTGTAGGACGCCTGGAAGGTCATCGCGTAGAGGAAGCCGCCGGCGCCGGCGAGCAGCCCACCGAGCACGAACGTCGCGACGACCACCCGTTCGCGGTCGACGCCCAGCAGGGTGGCGCACTCGGCGTCCTGCGCCACCGCCCGGATCGAGCGCCCAAGCCTCGACCAGGCGACCAGGCGGTCGACGGCGAGCAGCAGGCCGAACGCGGCGACGACGACCGCCAGCGCCTCGGCGGAGACCCCGGCGCCGGCGACGCGCAGCACCGCCTCGTCGGTGAACGGGCTCGGAGCGGAGACGTCGCGCCGGCCGAACTCCTTGCCGGCCAGGCTCACGGCGAACATCGACGCGCCGGCGGCGCTGACCAGATACGCGATCCGTGGCGCGCCACGGCGGCGCAACGGCCGGTAGGCGGCCCGCTCGAGGCCGAGAGCGGCCAGCGCCCCGGCGAGGCCGCCGGCGGCGATCCCGGCCGCCACCAGCCCGATGCAGGCCAGGACGCCCGGACCGCCGCCGGCAACCCCGGCGGGCATCAGTGCGCGGGCCGCGTACAGGCCGCCGAACGCGCCGAGCATGAACACCTCGCCGTGCGCGAGGTTGACCAGCCGCAGCACGCCGTAGACGAGGGTGTAGCCGAGCGCGATCAGCGCGTAGAGCGCGCCGACCGTGAGCCCGTCGATGGCCAGCCGCGCGACCTGCCCCCCGCTACCCACGCGCGGACCGCGCTCCCCATCTCCCCGTGCGCACCCGGCGGTCCCAGCTACCGGCAAGATCGGTCAGGCCGTTGCCGTCCCGCGCGCCGCCATCCGGCTGGTCCACACCATCGCCAGGCTGGCCGCTGGACAGCTCCGACGCCGGTGGTGCGCCGGGCGCCCCCGACGCCTCCGGCGATGCCGGGGCGTCGGGGGCGTGGCCGGCCGGCGATACCGCCGCGACCTCGTCAGCAGGGGTCACGGCTTGAGCAGGGCGGTCGTCGGGCCGAGAACGACCCGCTTGCCGTCCCGGACCTCGTACACGTACACCGTCGAGCCCGCGACCTCGCCGTGGCTGTCGAACTTGATCTGCTTGGTGACGCCCGGCATGTCGACGGCGCGGAAGTCGCGCAGGACCGAGGCACGGGTGGCGCCCGTACCCTCCCTGGCGAGCACGGAGATGATCGCCTGGGTGGCGTCGTAGGCCTCGCCGGAGTAGGTGCCGGGCTTGATGCCGCTGTTGACCCGCTTGAACTCGGACACGAAGGACGCGGCCTTCGGGTCGGAGTTCGCGTCGCCGCAGGCGCAGGTGAGCAGCGTGCCCTCGGTGATGCCCGCGCCGGCCTGCTCGATGAGCTGGTCGTCGTTCGAGCCGTCGCCCGCGAGGATCTTGCCCTCGTAGCCCTTGCCGCGCAGCGCCTTCACCAGCAGCGCGAACTCGGCGTAGTACCCCGAGTAGTAGACGGCGTCCGGACCGTTGGATATGATCTTCGTGGCCTCGGAGATGTAGTCCTTGGTCGGGTTGACGCTGTCGTGGGTGACCGTGACCTTCTCGGCCTTCAGCGCCTTCTCGAGCGCCGTGGACAGGCCGGTGCCGTAGTCGCTGCGGTCGTCGAGCGAGAACACCCGCTTTGCCTTGAGCGCCTTGGCGATGTAGTCCGCGGCGGCGGTGCCCTGGACGGTGTCGGGCGCGATCACCCGGAAGAAGCTGTCGAATCCGAGGCTGGTGAGCTGCGGGTTGGTCGCGGACGGACTCACCGACAGCAGGTCGGCCTGGCTGTACAGCGGCTCGCTGGACTTCGTCGCGCCGGAGAAGATCGGGCCGACCACGGCGACGACCTGGGAGTTGTCTACGAGCTTCTGCGCGGCGGTCGGGCCCTGCTCGGGGGAGCCCTGGTCGTCGGAGGCGACGATGCGCAGCGTGAACGGCAGCGTTCCGCTCCGGTTGGCCGCGTCGACAGCTGTCAGCACGCCGTCGTAGGCGTTGATGCCCAGCTGTTGGTTCTCGCCGGACAGCGGGCCCTGGAAGCCGATCGCGAACTGTTTCTTCGCCCCGGCCCCGTCGTCGCCGCCACCGCCGCAGCCGGCCGCCGCCACCGCCACCGCGGCCATCGCCGCGACGGCTCCCAGCAGCCGAAGCCGCCGCCCCAGACCACCCATGGTCTGTCCCTTCGCCCAGCCGTGCCGACCGCGTGGGCGCTGTTTCCCCGCCGGTCCGCTGGCGCGGATCGACGGGGACCCGGTAACCGGGACGCCCCCACGCGGGCCCGACGATCGCCGGACGGGCGGCAACCTAACGGCCGATCAGACCAAACCAAAAGCTAAATGTAAGCGTGTCGTCACTTTTTGTAGTCCCGATGGGTGGGACAGCGCCCCCAGAGCACGGACTATCTGGCTGGGAGGACCGTCGGGACGAAGCGGCCGTTGGCGATCGCGTAGATCACGGCGGGCGGGTCGCGGCGGTCACCGAAGGCGTCGAACGCGACCTGGCCGGTGACGCCGGCGAACGAGCCGCGGGCGATCTGGGCGGCGATCGCCGCCCTGGTCGCGTCGTCGATGGCCGCCCGGCCGGGGAGGACGACGGCGGCGGCGCGCAGGAGGGCGCGCGCGGAGTCGTAGGCATAGGCGGCCAGGGCCGGGATCATGTCCGCCTCCTGGTCGGTCACCGCCGGCGGCTCGTCGCCACGGCCCGAGCCATCCGCGCCAGCGCCCGCGCCGTCCGCGCCGGAGTCATCGGCGCGCGGCGTACCCGCCGTGCCCAGGCCCTGCCCACCCCCGCCCTGCTCGCCGCTCCCACCCGGACGCGGGGCGCCGGCCCCCGGCAGGGCCACCGAACCGGACGGTCCAGCCGACGGGGAGGACGGCGTCGGCGAGGCGGACT
Organism: Pseudofrankia sp. EUN1h; assembly: GCF_001854645.1. Classification (NCBI taxonomy): domain Bacteria; kingdom Bacillati; phylum Actinomycetota; class Actinomycetes; order Frankiales; family Frankiaceae; genus Pseudofrankia; species Pseudofrankia sp. EUN1h. Next base: position 175,689 of record NZ_MBLN01000052.1, read on the forward strand.
TCTTGTCAGGAATGGCGGGCTGCTCGGGACCGCCGACGACCGGCCCCCAGCGCTTCAGGTACTCGGCGGCGAAGGCGCCGGCGGCGGGCAGGCGGGACAGCGGCACCGCGAGGTCGGTGGCGAGGTCCCCCTCGGCCGCCTCGCCGGCGGAGTCGAGGTAGCGCGCGCTGAGCATGGCGTCGGTTCCCATGAGGGGAACCGAGATCGCCTCGTCCGCCAGACGCTGGCGCAGCGCGCTGGCGAACAGGTAGCCGGTGGTGGTGTACACGAGGTCCGGACTGAGCTCCTGGATGCCCTCGGCGACCTCCTGGACCTCTTTCCCGTCGGCGCCGTCGCCCTTCACCTGGTAGGTGGTCAGCACCTGGGCGCCGGCCGCGAGGGCGTAACTGGCGAAGCGCCCGGCGAGCGTGTCGCCGTAGCTGGGGCCGCCGTCGACGACGATGATCCTGGTCCGCCGCAGGGTGTGCACGGCGTAGTCGGCGCCCGCCTTCGCCTGCAGCGCGTCGCTGCCGCTGAGCCGGAAATAGCGGTCGTAGGGACGCTTGCGGGTGCGGGCCGGCTCGTCCTGCGCGGTCAGTTCCGGCGCGCTGTTGGACGGCGAGACGACCGGGACGCCAGCGGCATCCAGCACCGGCACGGCGATGCGGGCGACGTTGGAGCTGAGCGGCCCGACGACCCCGATCAGCGACGATTCCTTGCCGAACGCCTCCGCGGCCGCGGCGCCGCCGTCCGGCCGAGAGAGGTCGTCCTTGGCGACCAGCTCGACCTTCCAGCCGGGAATCGCCTGGTCCTTGTTGACCTCGTCGACGGCGAGCGTCACCGCGTCGCGCACCGCCCCGCCGATGTTGCCGAGGTCACCGGACAGCGGCGCCATCACCCCGAGCCGAAGCACCAGCGGCCCGCGCGAGCCGCCCGGCCCGCCGTCGGCGCCGCCGCCGTCGCGCAGCGTGAGCAGGCCGAGCGTCAGGCCCGTCGGGAGGGCGACCAGCAGGGCTAGCAGCCCCGCCAGCGCCGCCCGCCCGCGCCGCGTCCGGCCGCGCCGGCCGACCCAGGCGCCCGTCGCCAGCGCGGAGCGCCGCACCCACCGCCCCGCCGCCGCGAACCACGCCTTGGCGGCCTGCCAGCCCGGCACCAGCGGACCGTCCGGATCGACGCCGCCGCCCACCACCGGATCGGTGGCGACGATCTCGCCGCCCCGGGCGCTCCCGGAGAGCCACCGCCCCACCCGTCGCAGCGGCGACCCGGCCGGGCCCATGGCACCCTGATCCTGCTGGCCCTGGTTCTGCAGGCCCTGGTTCTGCAGGCTCTGTTCCTGCTGGCCCTGACCCTCCAGCCCCTGGCTCTGCCCTTGGATCTGACCCTGACCCTGACCCTGACCCCGGCTCTGGCCGTGCCCGTGGCCCTCGTCGTCGCGGTCGCCGTCGTCCGCGCCGTCAGGCCTGTGCTCGCGGGTCACTGGCCGGGGAGGGCCTCCCCGGAGAGGACCGCCTCGGCGACCGCGCGCATCGTGCGGCGCTGGTTCATCGAGGTCCGCTGGATCCAGCGGAACGCGTCCGGCTCGGTCATCTTGTGCTCGGTCTGCAGCACGCCCTTGGCCCGCTCGATGATCTTGCGAGCCTCCAGCCGGCCCTGCAGGTCCTCGACCTCGGCCTCCAGGCTCACGATCTCCGTGAACCGGCTCATCGCCATCTCGATCGTCGGCAGCAGGTCCTTCTTCTGGAACGGCTTGACGACGTAGGCCATCGCGCCGGCCTCCCGCGCCCGCTCGACCAGCTCCCGCTGGCTGAACGCGGTGAGGATGACGACCGGGGCGATCCGCTCCTTGGCGATCTTCGCACCGGCCTCGATGCCGTCCATCTTCGGCATCTTCACGTCGAGGATGCACAGGTCGGGCCGCAGCTTGCCGGCCAGCGCGACGGCCGCCTCACCGTCACCGGCCTCACCGACGACCTCGTAGCCCTCCTCCTGCAGCATCTCGCGCAGGTCGAGACGGATCAACGCCTCGTCCTCGGCGATCAGCACCCGGCGCGGAGTCGAGGATGGCTGGCTGCTCATCGAGACGTTCTCCTGAGGTCGGCGTCGATGGGGATCGGTCGGCGTCGTCACCATTCTGCCGGCACCGGGCGCACATGCATGCGCCCAGCGGCCGGTTGGCGGCAGCTCACCGTCATGGTTTTGGCGGCGACGCCCTCGGGACCGGGTCGGTCCCGCCGGACGCCTGCCACCGCCTGGCACGCGATGACGTCACGCTCCACCCGCCGCGGCGACGGCGGAGCCGGGAGCACATCCGCCGCGGCCGGTGCCTGACACCGACACCACGGACCGATCCCGGGATACCGCCCGAGCCCCGACGGGCGGGGCGAGAGGTCGAAACGCACCCTACCCGGCTAGAGTCATCAGCGGGAGCACCTCCTGAGGCGCAGCGACAGGTGGACCGAGGCGCGACCGCCACGCCGCGTTCACCCCGGAGACGCCCCACGTACCTCCCCCGCCAGGCCCGGTACTCCAACGGCAGAGAGACGGTGCTCAAACCACCGACAGTGTGGGTTCGAATCCCACCCGGGCTACCAAATTGATCTCTTTCGAACCTCGCCCACGCTCAAGATCCCTTCCGGGAACAAGATCGTGGCCGAGGTTCGCTGCGTCTGAGGCCGGTGTCCGGTCGATGGTCGCGCGCTGGAAGGCGGTGCCGGCCAGGCTGGCGTAGGGCTCCCTGAGCACGACACCCGTGACCACGGGGCCATCGTCGTCTGGCTCCACGAGGAGCTTCTTGAAGATCGCCTGGTTGCTCAGGCGGCGGATGCGGGCGTCGGCTGCCTGGTAGACGTCGCCGCAGCGGCCGACCCAGGCCAGAGCCAGCCTCAAGGTCTCCTCGACGCTTTCGTAGACCGTCTCGGCGGCAACGAGGAGGTTCTGGGCACCCCGTAGCTCCCTGGCGATCCGCGCTTGCTCTTCGTGTGCCAGATCCTCCGGGATGCTGCCAGTCACGACACCCCGGGCGAGTCGCCGCCRCTCTTCGGTCAACTCCGCGACCCGACGCTTGGCCCACTGAAGCTCCGGGTCGGACTGCGCATGCTGGCGATCAAGCTCCGCGCGGAGCTGGGTGCGGATCTCGTCCTGCTCGGCTTCGGTGAAGCGGACGCTGGCGTAGTAGCGCTCCACTGCCTGCTCGACGGCCTCCACGCTCAGGTAGGGCATGGTGCAGTCGGTGCGGCGCTGGTGACGGCCCAAGCAGAAGAGGTAGAAGTACTGCTTGGCCCTCGTGATGCACAGGCGGCTGCCACACCAAGCGCAGGCGACGGTGCCCTTGAGGTAGTGGTTGTGGACGCGCTGCTTCTCCCCTGCCAGGTCGTGGGCCTTCAGTACCTCCTGGACGCGCTGGAAGAGGCTGTCCGAGATGAGGGGCTCATGGCGCCCTTCGTACTCGGTGCCGTTGAAGAGCACTTTGCCGATGTAGTACCGGTTACGCAGGACTCGCGAGACGTGGGAGGGGGCCAGCGGCCCCGGCACCTTGGGGCCGTGTGGCAGGGCCTTAAGTCCCTTCTCGGCCAAGGCTTCGGTGATGGTGCGGATGGTCCACTCCCCCGTGGCGTAGGCCTCGAAGGCCCACCGGATGAGCGGTGCCCGCTCCGGGTCGATAATGACGATGGCGACTTCGCGGCCCTCGATGCGCTGCCGGGTGTTGAGGTAGCCGACCGGGGCCCGGCCTGGCGTCCCGCCAAATTTCGCCTTCTGGGTCATGCCCTTCAGGGCTTCGGTGGCGAGGTTGCGGGAGTAGAACTCGGCAATGCCCGCCATGATGGCGTGCAGCAGCTGCCCTCCGGGGGTCTCGTCGATGTTTTCCTTGACGCTGACCAGCGTCGTACCCACGGTCTTCAGCTCGAACATGATGTTGGCGTCGTCCCGTCGGTTGCGGGCGAAGCGGTCCACCTTGTCCAGGATGACGTAATCGATGTCGCCTTGCTGCTTGACGAAGACCAGCATCTTCTGGAACTCACGCCGGTCAGCGGTCTTGGCCGACTCACCMCGGTCAACGAACTCCGCAACCACCTCAGCGTCCAGGCTCTCAGCTTTGTGCTCACAGGCGTCGCGTTGGGCGKGGAGAGAGCAGCCGTCTGGGTCATCGTCACGCTTCACCTGTTTGGCAGTCGACACCCGAAGGTAGATCACGGCTCGCTTGCTGCGTTCCGGCTCGGCTATGGCGAGGTCCATTGGCGGGAGGGGTGGCAGCGCGGCCCCGGCCGCTGCGGTGTTCACCGGGCGCTCCGGTGGCGGTACAGCTCGGCCACGGTGCTGTGGACCTGCGCCGCGAAGCGGTCCACCTCGGTTGGTGCGTGACTCGGCACGCCTTCGGCGGCGCTCACGAGCCGCACCCCGAGTCCGTCCAACGCAAGTCGGACGCCCCGATTGTCAGTAATGTTCCGGCCCAGCTTGTCGCGGGAGGCCACGAGGAACCAGGACACATCACGGCTTCGTCTCAGGTCGCCCAGCAGCTTCTGTAGGCCCGGCCGGTCGCCGAACCTGCCGGAGCCACCGTGATCGGCGTAGACGCCGGTGACCTGCGCACCCAGCTGGCTGGCGAGGTCCTCGCACTCCTGGCGCTGGCGGTCGATGGCGGCTTCCCACCCCGGCGTACGCCCTACCCGCAGGTAGATGACGGCCTTCTTCTGCGAAGCCTGTTCGACATTTGATGATAGCTTTTCCATAAGTGACCTCCCGTTCTTCAAAAATCATTGTGCGACCCAGCCCATTCTATTTCATTTCCGGCCCAAAATACCCGTCATTCTTCCAGGAATTTGGACCCACACGAACGCCCGTTTTTTAGCTTTGCACAGGCAAAAACTGGCAGGTTGATGGCCGGAGAGATGCGCGTTCGCGCACCCCTCCGGCCGATTGGATGTAGCTGTTTGGCTACCTCACTTGGCGCCCCGCGTTCCAGGCTTGACAGGGCTCTCGCCAGGCACCGGCGTTTCGGCGGCGGGCCTCAGCAGGGCTTCAACCGCCTGGCGGGCGGCCGCGGCTTGGACCTCGGCTTCGGCAATAACGGCCTGCGCCTTCTCGGCGAAGTCCGGCGCGGAGCGCTTGGCCTCGACGTAGAACTCGGCGGCGGCCAGGAGGGCCGCCCCCATGGTGGAGTCGTCCACCCGGACGATCAGCTCCAGCTGCGAATGCAGGGCATTCGGCAGCCGGACTGCCAGGGTCTTGTAGGCCCCGGACTTGCCTGATGGCTCCGTCATGACGGAAACCTCCTCGGTGCGGGTGCGGCCGCTCATCCCTTTGGATGAGGACTTCGGCCGCACGACACCGGCGAGGTGTCAAACGGGGCAGACCGTCGCCTCTCCGGGCGGCCCGCAGGTCTTCGATATCCGATCTTCGGCCAGCTTCACGTACTCCGGGTTCAGCTCGATGCCGAGCCAATCACGACCGTTTTGGCAGGCCACCACCCCTACGGTCCCGGTTCCAAAAAATGGATCAAGGGCGACGCCCGGGACGGTCGGGGCCTCGCAGTCGCACCGGATGAAGTCACCGGCCTCACGGGTCGTTGTGGCTTCCTGATCTTTCGCGTTCCACATATGCCGCACGGTGTAGCGCCGTTTCCAGCCCTGGCCGCAGGCCGTACAGACCGCCTCTGGACAGGTTGCGAGGAGCGGACGGCGGACCAGACCCGGCGGGAACGTTGCGAAGTGCGATCCCCGGAAGTTGGCCGCTGCCAGCTGCCAAACGTCCCCAGGGTTCTTTCCGAGCGGATGGCCCGGTTGCCCCGGCGGACGCTCCCGTCGCAGGCCCTCGTTGGAGGCGGCCAGCGGCCCCCGGTACGTCGGCTTGGCGTAGTCGGCCTTGGCCGCGGCCTTGCCGCCGCCGGAGCGGTGTGGCTCCCGGATGGCATCCAGGTTGTACCAATATCTGGGACTGCGGGTGAGGTAGAAGACCACCTCGTAGGTCAAGGTCAGGCGGTCCGAGATCGACGACGGCATGGGGTTGGTCTTGCTCCAAATCACCTTATTTCGGATCAACCACCCGTCTGCCGCCAGCGCCAGGACCAGCCGTTCCGGTGCCAGCAGCAAGCCCTTGGGCGGCGCGCCGTACTTGGCGTGGCGGCTGAAGCTGTCGCCCAGGTTCAGCCAGACGCTGCCTGTGGGCTTGATGACCCGCGCCAGTTGGCGGAAGACCGGCAGCAGGTCTGCTACCCAGTCGTCCACCGTGGCCTCCAGGCCCAGCTGATCATCGACGCCGTAATCCCGCAGCGCGAAATACGGAGGCGAAGTGATCACGGAGTCCACCGAGGCTGTAGGCAGTTCGCTCAAGCGGGTAGCGGCGTCGCCCGCCAGGATGGTGTTGCGGGGTAGCTCCGTCATACGCCTGCCCCCTGGATCAGGCKGGGTATGGCCTCGCTGAAGGTGGCGACGGTGAACAGCTGCCAGGTGTCCGCGGGGAGGCGGCTCAGGACGGCTAGGAGTTGATCGCGGCGGGCTTCGTCCGGCACCAGCCACAGCACCCGGGGGAAGACCTCGCCCTCCCGGCCGGACTGCCAGTAGCGGATGTAGACCTCGCACTTGCGGCGGATGGTCGGCATGGACTCCGTGGCGCGGTCCACCTCCACCATCCAGGTGTCTTCGTAGCGGCCGAGCTTCAAGGCGACCCGGGCGTCCGGTTTCAGCACCATCCGCCCGCCGCCGACACCGGGGAAGCTGCGCCAGCTGGCCGGTTCCGCCTGGAAGCCAGCTACCACGACGAGCCCGGCGGTTTCGGCTTCGCGCAGCGAGACGAACAGCTCCGTCACGGCCAAGGAGTGCGCCAGGAAGGGCGTCCCCACCGGCCACGGCCGCTGCCAACGTTGCCGCTCCGGGGCCATCAGTCGCAGGCCCGCCACGTCGAGCGTGTAGACAAACCCCGCCGAGCCGGCCCGCACCCCGCCAATCCGCCGGGGCAGCCGCCCCACCAGCCGCCGAGCCACCATCGAGGCCAGGACGCCACGGGCCTGCCGCGCCGAGACGCCGCCCAGGTGCAGCCGGACCAACTGCGCCCCGGTGGCTACGCGCACCACCGCCACGGTTGAAAGAATCTCCCGCTCCCGGAGCGTGATGGTTGCGGCCAGAGCCGCCACCTGCCGTGCGGTGACGTAGCCCCGGCTCATGAATGCACCTCACGAAGGAGCTGGGGAGTCGTCTGCACATTTGGCCGGGACACCGCGCCCGGCCACGGCAAACGTGGCAGCCAACTCGACGCGACCGGCACAGCGGCCGGAAGTCCCCGGCTCATTCGGACACCTCCCGGCGGCCAACCCGTCCGGCAGGACGGCGGCCTTCATGCCGAGCCCGAATGGCGGCTTCAACGGGTTCCCGGTCCTGGCCCCAGCGCTGCCGCGAAGCTGCCCGTACCAGGGCGGCCGCCTGGCCCGTGGGCGGAGGCGGCGGCAACGTCGCGCCGGTAGCGGGTGGAGCCACCCGCGAGCCCGCCGACAGCGACACCACCACCTCGTACGCGCCCAGCCCTTGCAGGTCCGACGCCCCCAGATGGGGCGACAGCTCCTTGGCGAGCCGCCCCGCGTCCGAGGCCGAGGTCTGGAAGATCACCCGGGAGCGGGCGTTGGCCAGGACTGCTTCCCGGAGATCATTCGGAAGCTGGCCGAGGTGCTGATGGGCCAAGGTCATGCCCAACCCCAAGCCGCGAGCCTGCGCCAAGATGTCGCCGAAGTTCTGGGGCATGTTGATGAAGTCCTGGAACTCGTCGGCGTAGAGGAAGGTGGTGGGCCGCTGCTCCGCCGCAATCGCACTGCGGCCAAGCGTGGCCTGCCAGACGCGGGCAACCACCAAGGACCCGACTAACGCCGCCGCTTCCTCGCCCAAGACGCCCTTGGTCAGGGGCACGAGCACGATGCGGCGACGGGCCAAGGCGTCGGCCAGATCCAGCCGGGGCGTGGCCTGGCCCAGGACGTTGCGCACCCGGCGGCGCAGGAGGAAGGCCCGCAACTTGTTCATCACGGGGCCGATGGCCTGGGCACGTTCTGCGTCGCTCATGGCCTCGTAGGCGGCCCAGAAGGGGCCGAGGGCTACCGGGTCATCCACCTTGGCCACGAGCCGCCGCCGGAATCCGGCGTCGGTGAGGATCAGCGGCACCTCGGTCAGCGTCATGCCGGGTTCGGCCGCCAAGGTGAGCAGCGCGGAGCGCAGGATGTCGTCGGTGCGCGGACCCCAGAATGCCTTGTACAGCTGGTGGAAGATGCCGACGATCTGATCAGCGGCCAGCTCCGGAGCACGGTGGCTGCCGGACAGCAGGTTCAGCCCTACGGGACGGGCCTCGTCCGCCGGGTCCAAGATCACGACGTCATCCCGGCGGTTTTCGGGTACGCGGTCGAGGACGTCCGCCACGAGGTCGCCCTTGGGATCAAGGACCACCACGCCGCGCCCGGCCTTCATGTCCTGGGTCACGAGGTTCGTGATCAAGGACGACTTGCCTGATCCAGTCGGGCCTATCAGATGCAGGTGGCGAAGCGAGTCCGTCACCGACAGCCCCAAGGGTCGCTCCGCGCCCGGGAAGGTTGACCGGGCCAGCACCCGCGGCCCCATGGGGATGTCGGAGGACGGTGCCAGCTGCCGGGTTCCGCCCAGCCGTAGACCCGGCAGCATCACGGAGCCCAAGGGGAAGGCCACGAGCGCCGCGAGCTCCGAGACGTTCAGCACCAGCGGGAACGTCACCACCGGCAGGCGGTGGGCGGCCAAGTCTGCGGCCACCCGGCCCCGCCCGAGGCGACGACGGTAGAAGCTCACCCCAGGGGCGTGGGCCGTGTGCATGGCGGCGTTCACCCTGCCGAGCAATTGCCCCGCCCGTGCCTGCGTCCGGGCCGTGGCTCCAATCCGCCCGGCAGCCACCCACATGGCCCCGGACTGCTTGGCCCGCAGGTCCTTGGCGGCAGCCGCGTCGAGCCTCGGCCCGGACACCAGCCGCTCCATCACCTGCCCGATGAACCCAGCGGACCCCGGCCCCGTGCTGTCGGCCACCGGCCGTGTTGGCCGGGCGGGCATCAGGGCCCACTGCATGACGAGCCGTTCCCCAGCGGCCAGCGGTTGGAGGCTCGCCAGCAGCGCCGTCGACACCACTTCGGGGCGGCTCGTATCCAGGGGGCGGCGCAGGGTGGACAGGCCAAGGCTCACGGCGGCCGTGGCCGTCGGAGTCTTGTAAGCGGGGTCCTCGGTGACGGCCACGTCCGGAAGGGCGGCCCGGATGGCGGACAGCACCACGGCCGTGTCCACCCGTGGCACCAGCAGGTGATGGGCGATCCCGGCGGCGGTGGCCGATACCTCGATCACCACCCCGCGCACGGCCCAGGCCCGCCGCCACCAGGGCGCGGCCAGCCCCGACAGGCCGGTGAGCATCGCGGTCACCGCCATCGGCTCCATACCTCGGGGAAAACGCAGGGCGAAAACCGCCAGGTCCCGCCGCCAGCGGGCCTCTTCCCGTGCCCGCAGGGCCACGATCCCCGCCATAGCCGAGGTGAGCAGGCCGCAGACGACCAGGCAGGTCCAGAACAGAAGATCACTGCTCATCCCGGGCCTCCTTCTCCTGGGCCTGGGCTTCCTGCGTTTCTGCTGCCCGCCCCTCCTTGGCCCGTACCTGCTGCTGCCGGGCCAGCTCTATAAGCGCCAGTACGTACAGGCCAATTTGTGGTTTCTCGCGGGGCACCCCCGTAATGCGAATACGACGACTCATACACACCCTCCTTGCATGATTACTTGCCTACTKTCCCCCSGGAATTTGGCCGCACGAAAGACACCTCCTGGCGAGTTCGGGTGCGGACGTGCTACGCGAATAGTTATAGCCTGCTACCGCTAGCACTTCCGCAGGTAAAGTGCCAAAAATGAGTACGAACGAAATACGAACACCTGGAACAACTCACAGGTGAGAACGCCAGCGTAGGATGATGACGGCCACCAGGACCATGATGAAGACGGGTACCAGGGCGGGCAGGGCGGCCGAGACAAACCCGGCCGCCACCTTCACCCCGACGCAGACCGCCACAACCAAACCCAGCGTCTCGCCGAGCTTCTTTCTCACGCCTCCGGCTCCTCGGGTGGGCGCTTCCGGCGGCGGCCGGACCGCGCCCCGCATGAGGGGCACCGGGACGGCGAAACATGCAGGCAGAAGCCGCCGCCGCAGCGCGAACAGCACCAGCCCGCCCGCACGGCGTGAGCGAGAGCCGAACCTACGAACCGGCGGCCGGGGGCGTCGCCGCTGTCATCCGGCCTCAGGTCATCGTCTTCCGGCGGCTCGGGCCGGTCAGTCTCGGTCACGACGCCCCCGCCTGGCCTCTATCTGCGCGTGAAGCACCCGGGCCCGGGCCTTGGCCGCGGCGGTGTAGAGCTTCACCACGGCATGGCCGATGACGAAGGCGAGCAGCACCGGCTGCATGGGCGCAAGCACCCACCAGGCCAGCTTGATCACCAGGAGCACGCCGGCGGCTCCGGCCAGGCCTGCCGCCAGGCCCTTACCGGTCGCGCCGCTTGGCATCTTTAGAGATTTCACGGGCTACCTCCAGTTTGAGGAGTCGGGAGAGTGCGAGGATGAGGAGAAGATGGAGGCGGTACGACACCGCCTCACGTAGGCGAACCCGCAGCCGAGGTAGCTCCTCGACGAGCAGGAGCCAGGCAAGCGCCAGGATGAACGCGGCGCCGAAACCTGCGCAGGTGAGGATGAGGTAGCCGGGCCAGGTGTTCAGAAGCGTGTGGATCATGGCCTCTTTCGCCGGATCTCACGCCAAGCTTTGGGGGCCATCCAGGCTGCCAGGCCGAGGAAGTAGGCGTAGGCCAGGATTTCGATGATGGTGCTGATCACCCGTTCTCGAACTCCTGGATGATTTCCTCCAACACGGCCTCCGCCTCGGCTTGCAGTGCGATTACCGCAGGCGCGAGGTCCGGCCAGGTATGCAACATCCATTGCGCATGAGCTTCGTGCTCTGCACGTATCGACTTGGCACAAGCCCGCAGCCGAGCTAGTTTGATCTCCTTGTCGGTGGCCACGTCAACCCCTCGTCATATAACCGGCGAGGAGGTCGGTCAGGCCCAGGTGGAGGATCTCCTCCATCTTCCTGAGGTTCAGCTCCACTCCTGGCTTGCCCTCCGAGACTGYGGAGATGAGGGCATCCGTCTGCACGACCTGCCGGGCAATCGCGCGGTACAGCTGCCCGCCACCAGCCGCCCGTAGTTGTGCCTGCAGGAGGGCGAGGTCTTCCGCCCGTGCCACGGCCCGGGCACGGATGACGGCCTCGCCGTCCACCTCCCGCAGGCGGCGGGCGACAGTGCGGCCTTGGGTGGTGAAGCGGTCGAGGCCGGTGGCGCGGTAGAGTTCAAGATCGTTCATCTGGCAATACCTCGCTTTGGGGGTTCGGGGCATCCGTTCTCGACCGTTGTCTCTGCTCCTGTTGCACGGTGCGAAGTCGCTGCGTGTCTGCGGCGCTCTGCAGGCCGTTCAGGTAGCAGACAAGACTGAGCCCAGTTGCGACGGCCGCGATGACAACGGCCAGACCGAGGACCAGCATCGTTTCCATGCACCAAATCGTCGGAGCACGTCATTGAAAATTGAATGCTAAACTCGCGGATCTTTTGGCAGATACTCGCAACGAGACTTCAAGTTAACAAACTGTCTCTCATGCCAACACACCGATCTGCAGGTGGCCTAAGGTCAGGATGGGCCAAACAGCGGGGGCGAGTACGATTAACGGAGTGCCTGACTACCAATTGGTAGTCAGGCCCCTGAAGCGGGCTACCAATTAATCGGTCTATCCGGATCGAGGCAGCACCGATAGGATCACCGCATGCAACGCGCGACTGAAGATGAGATCCATCGGCTAGCGGCCCAGCTCACGAGTGCGCTGACATCTCTGCGGCAGCGCGCCGGAGCAACGGTAGAACGCATCGGGCGGCAGAAGATGCCCACCGGCAGGTCGGGGYAGTACCGGCAACCGCTCTTGGAGCTAGGCCAACTGGAGGGCTCCCTTGATGCTCAGGCTCGCGAGTTTCAGCAGATTCTCACCAAGGTTGCCCGGAGCCTAGAGGGCACTGTAGGAGTAAAGAATGTGCCCAGGTCAGAAGTCGCCATGTGCTGTATGGGACTTGAGGAGTGGGCAGCCCACGGTGATTTGATGCCTCGTCGAGACGTCTTGGCGAGGCGTATCGGTATGAGCATTGAGACCATCATTGACTGGGAAAATGAGACGGTAATTCCGGCGCTAGCGGATCGACTAGCCAGAGCACTAAGAGAGCCAGTGATGAACGAAGACCGCGGTTATGTCTGGCGAGGCAATGAATTTACTTCTTACTACGACGAGAACGGTTGGCTCAGTATCATTGACTACAGCGCAACCGCCAAGGCAACCCGCGACGGAATCCGCATAGTTACGAAGACCTTGGTGTATCTGGGCGACTGCGTGAGAAACACAGTAGAAGTCGACGGCCCTATAAAGCGCGGCCGCTTGATTGATGTTCAATTCGACGGCGTCCAAAACTGGGCTATACCTATTGAACTTCCTCGCGAACTCAAGAAGGGCGAAAGTCACCCTCTTGGGTTCCGTCTCAGATACAACCTTACAGCCCCCTCCAAGCCGCTGGTATTTACGAGTGCCGAGGAGCAGCGAGTCGAAGAGGAGGTTTTTAGGCTTCAGTTCCACCCCAGCAAGATCCCGGCGAGCATTTGGTGTTTTAATAACGTAAAAGCGGGTCTATTCTCGACAGGGCCAGAAAATGGACAGCCTCTAGAGGTCGACACCTCCGGATATGTAGAACATGCGCTTTGTGAGCCAGTCGAGCGAGGGAACATCTCTGGCATTTCGTGGAGGTTTTGATATAATCTGAAAATTAAAGAGGATCTCAAAATGGGTGACGTAAACTAATAAGTTGAAGATCGGAGAGGCTAGCTAAGCCTCCCCCACAGCTCGACGGTAGCCTTCGGAAACGGTCGAGCGGTTGGGGTGTCTTATTGCAATTTTTCGGATTTCTCTAGCTCCCACGCCAGAACCACCCCTGACCGTGGCAACACCCACCCGTCGAACTCGGYCCGGATCGCCTGCTCCGGCACCGACTCCGGCGCCTCGCTGATGCGGGCGTGGTTGCTACTGGCGAAGAAGTCGAGGAGCCGCACGTCCCGAACATCCGCGTCGCGGTAGTCCAGCTGGACCGTTAGCCCTCTGGTGGGCTTTTCCACATCAATTTTGATCAGTCTTCCGTCCTGGCGTACCAACGTCCGGTAGGTGTAAGAGATCACCACCGGCTCACCCGCCTCAACGGCGGCCTTGCCGACGGAGACGCTGTAGGTCTGGCTCCCGTCGCGGGAGCTACGGCGGATGCGCCGCTCCTGGCCATCCACCGTGAACTGGACCAGCTCGAAGGCTTCCGGGGAGCCGCCGTCGAGATCGTCCACGGCCCGGAACCACCAGGCCGAGGTTGGCCCGGCCTCCTGGCTCAGGTCCCGGTACTCCTGACGGTCGGAGACGCAGACGAAGCGGCGCATGGAGCTGGCCGGGATAGTCGTGTACTCCCACCGGGCAGTCAGGGCGAACATCGGAGTGCGGGTAGCGGCAGAGGCACTCCCTCCGGGAGTGCCTCTAACCATGGTTAGAGGCGACAGCGTGAGCTCCACCCGGGCGTCGTGCCACCGCTCCGTGGCGGCGATGGCCTGGTCCCGGATGTCGTCGTACAGCTCGCGGGCGAAGGTGGCGTCGCCGAGACGCAGCGCCAGGCTGTTGCGCAAAATCTCGTCCAGCATCTCGGGCGTGGCCACCCGCGCCAGGTCTGCTTGATCGAAGGCGAACCCGCGGATGACGGCATCCCGCAGAGCGGGCGCTTCCTCCGTGATGACCTGCCGTAGTTGCTCTGTCTGGAGGCGGCCCGCCTGCTTCCGCTGAAAGTAGTCCAGGCCGATCCCGAGCAGGCCGAAGGAAAACAGGATGCCGCCGATCTCGCTCACGGGGAAGAATGAGAGCCAGGCGAGCTTCGGAAAAAGATGCAAGTTCTTGGCGAGCACCAGCAACCCGACCCCGAGCACGGCAACCACGAGGCCGATGAAGGCGGTTTGGAGCTTGTCATAGTCTTCGTGCAAGTTTGCCATGGTGTTTCGCGATTATTGTAACACTTTGTGATCACTGGCGGCGAGTACCTCGGGCGCAGCACAAAGCTCCGGAGCCTCGGCCATATGCCGATAACCTCCGGAGCTTTGCGGGGGCGCTTGCCCCCGGTGCATCAGCTACCCTCGCCGCCGGTCATGTTCCCACCTCCTTTCTTCTCGCGGGATTTGTCTGACAGGCCCGATGCTACTCATAAGTCTGTAGACCTACAAGTAGCAGGCCGGGCACCGTCAGGTCTGTCATGGAGGGCGACCTGCAGCGCATCGTGGGGCGCAATCTGCGCCGCTACCGCGAGGGACGCGGCCTCAGCCAGGAAGCCTTCGCCGATGTCGTCGGCGTCCACCGCACTTACATGGGCGGCCTTGAGCGCGGCGAGCGCAACCTGACGCTGCGGTCCCTGGAACGGCTGGCGGCCRCCCTCCACGTTGATCCGTTGKACCTGCTCAAGGAGTCATAGCGGCCRTAGGGCCAGCCTCTCCCGGCTCACAGATGGGAAAGGCCGGATCTTCCACCGGCTCACAGCCACCGATCTTGGTGAAAATCGTCCAGGCGATCAGCTCGCAGGTGCCCTGCCCAATCCGTCGCGTAATCCGCTGGGATCGGTCCTCGACTTCGAGCGGGAGAACGGCGTCCGGCTTCTCGGCCGCCAGATGCGCCCAGGCATGGGCCTCGCTCCAGTCGGTGAAGGTGGCAAGCTGCTCCCCGTAGCCGTTCAGGACGGCGTAGGGCCGGATGCGTCGGACTGGTTCCGGCCGGACGCTCGCCGCTGTTCCCTCCCGGCCAGCTTCGCCAGCTGCGTCTCGATCCACCGGGCCTCCTCGGTGACGGTTTCAGTCCGCTCCAGCAGCGCGGCGTATTCCAGTGGTTCCGCTGGCAGCCGGTCCTGGTGCCGGACCAGATTGACTTCCAACTCCTCCATCTGCGCCACCACGACCCGGCACTCCATCTGGAGGAGGCGTAAGGGCAAGTTGTCGTGCTCCGGTGGCTCTCCCGGACAGGCCCCGCTGATCCAGCCACCCACTGCCTGCCTCCTGCCATTCGCCTTCGCCCCGTGTGGCGGGCACCCGGGGCCGGGCGGATATGCCAGGCGACGGTTTCTCGCACCCGGCCCCGGGGCCTGGCCGGACACTCGCGCACCCACCCGGCCCGGCCAAGACGTTCCGGGAATGTGGATCWTGCGCCGGACGTATGGGGGAATCGCCACCACGTACCGTGATGGTTAGACTGCGGAACCGGCCGGATGATCTGGTCTCGCGCGAAATGGGGGCGCCATGGTGGACGAGGGCGAACCCTCCCGCCGGTACTGCCGCTGCGGCACGCGCTTGGCCCGCGATAACTCCGGCTCCCAATGCGCCGCTTGCGCCCGCCAGGCCCGGGAGCTGGTGGCTGCGGCTCCGGAAGTTCCCGCCCAGTTCTGGGAGACGGACCAGCTGCGGGACGCCCTCGCGGCTTGGCACATGGGCCGGGTGATCACCGCTTACCGCACCCACCCCTTCCACAGCCCGCCCCTGTCCCAGGAGATCGTGGCGGGCTGGATGGGCCTGACCCAGGCCCAGCTGTCCCGCATCGAGTCCGGCGAACCCGTCACCGATCTGGTGCGGCTCATCCGCTGGGCGCGGGCCCTGCGCATCCCCGAAGCGTTGCTGTGGTTCAAGCTGCCGCCACAGCCAGGGGGCGTCACGCTCGCCGGTCCCGTAGACCAGTTGGAGCAGCTGCGCCGCCAGGCCGAGGGCCACCTCACCACCGGCGCACCGGCCGCGGCCACGCTCGATGACTGGGAGCAGCTCGTTGCCGGGCACGGGCGGRCGACGCGGTACCTGCCCGCCGCCGTGCAGCTGGACGACTTGGCCGCCGACTTCGCCGAAGTGCAACACGCCTTGTCAACCCGCCAGCCGTCCAGCACGACGAGGCAACTCACCCGCATCACGGCGCAGTTGGCCGGGCTCATCAGCTTGTCGCTCATCAAGATGGGACAGCGCGGCCCCGCCCGGGCCTGGGGCCGGACGGCACGGTTGGCCGCCGGGGAAGCCGGAGATCCGGCGGTGGCGTCGTGGGTTCGGGCCCAGGACGCTTACACCTATTACTACGGCGGCTCCGTGCCTGAGGCCATCGCGGCGGCGAAGGAAGCCCAGGCCCTTGCGGGCCAAACGCCCTGCGTGGGGGCTGTATTGGCCGCCGCGCTCCAGGCCCGCGCCCATGCAGTCCTCGGGCAGCAAGCCGAAACCGACGCGGCCCTGCGCCGGGCCGAAGCCATCCTGAGCAGCCTGGCTACAGAAGACGTGACGGAGTCCGCCTTCGGCTACAACGAAGCCCAACTCCGCTTCCACGAGGGCAACGCCCTGACCCATCTCCACGACCGAAGCCGGGTCTGGGAGGCCACCGATCGGGCCTTGACCCTGTACCCGGCCAGCGACTACATGGACCGCACCCTCATCCAGTTGGACCGGGCCGATTGCCTCATCCATGACGGCGAGGTCGCCGAAGGGGCCGCCCGCGTCGCGCGGACCCTTCTGGAACTGCCACCGGGGCGGCGGGACGGGCTCATCCTCCAGCGGGCTCGGGGCCTGGCCCAGGCCACCGCCCGCCATCACCGGACGCTGCCTGCTGTCCGGCAGTTGTACGAAGTGCTCGAACTGCCTGCCGGATCTGTCGGAGGCGGGGCCTAAACTCTCGCGGGTGACGATTTCGGTACAGCCTGCCAGCCAGGACGACGCCGAAGACCTGGCCGCCCTCATGGCCGAGCTGGACTCCTTCTACGGCGCGCCGCCCACCGAGCAGCCTGCCGAGCGTCTCGCCCAGATCCGGCGGCTTCTCTTCGGCCCGGTCCCTGTGGCCTACGTCTTGCTGGCCCGGGACAAGGGCCGACTGGTCGGCATGGCTTCGTACTCCTACTTGTGGCCTGCTGCCGGAGTCACTCACTCGCTGTTTCTCAAGGAGCTGTACGTGTCCGCGGACGCCCGGAGGCACGGTGTGGGGCGGCTGCTCATGGAGCGGCTTCAGGCCATGGCCACCGAGCAGGGGTGCAGCCGGTTCGAGTGGACGACCGATCTGGAAAACACGGCAGCGCAGGCATTCTATGACGCCTTGGGTACTCGGGTGCATGAGGGCAAGGTGTTTTACCGGGTTGAGGGCGGCACGGCCACATCCATTAACACTTGACCTTAGCCTAGTCCGAGTCAGCCCAAAATCGCGCTTGCCTGTCCTCTTGCTGAGCCTGTCGTTCGTAGTCTTCCGAAATATTTTGTAGGATACGAGCCGTCCGAGGCCAGTTAATCTTCGCCAAAGACGCCCATTCGCGGTAGCGGCTCGCGAGGACTCGCTCCTGTTCACCTCCGTCGTAAACCCCACGTGTAGTGACGCCTCTGTCATTCATCACCCCGATATGCAGTCCGTTCTGCATGGATGGGCTACCGATTACCTCCAGAAGTTCCCGGACAGGTTCGGCAGGCCAGATACCATCAGCGCCAGCTGGACTCGCCGCAAGGACTTCGCCTATCTGTTCGTCGCCCACGTCAGCCCGATCAGCCTCTGCAAGCGCGAGCCGAGCCTCGCGCACCCAGCGGTTGAGGTGTTCCGCATCAACCGTATCGTCATCACGGCGCCCCGGGAGATTACGCCAGTTCTTAATGATCCACCATGCATGACGAGCAATCGCCTCATCGTGCTCGCTAAGCTGGCGTCGCACCTCATTTCTTCCACGGTAGATTCTAGAAATAAGGTCGACGAAAAAACTCGGGTCGCCGTCAAGCGCCTTAAACAAAGCTCGTGGTTCCCGTTGATCTTCAAGAAATCGAAAGAGCGCGAACTCGTATCGCATTCGCAATTGAAATTCGACATTCTCTCTTTCCAAGTAGTCAAGAAGACGTCCAACTTCGTATGCAAGCGACGACGGCTGAGTACCCGCTGGATCGGTAACTATCGCCTTGTCGAGTACTGCGGCCACAAGCGCTGGCGAACAGAACGATTCCCCCTCTCCCCCTAGAACTCCGGGACTTGCTATCAACTGTACAGCGGCCCAAGCTCGCCCGTGGCTAAGAAGTTCTCGTGCCGCACGGTCAATGTCGACGGCCGAAATAAATCTCGCCGACGTATTTTTCCAGTACGTATTTATGAGCTCTGGATCGATGTCGTTCAGCGCGTCCCAATATTCAGGACGAGCGGGCACACTTAGAGCAATTGCCTCTCGCCGAGCAGGATGGGCGGCCTCCGGACGCCGAAGCGTCTCATGAAGCCATCGGATACCGTGGTCCGATAGCTTACGTTCGGCCCAAGCCGCCGCAGTGTTCCTGATTCTTAGATTCTCGGAATCGAGCCAAGAAAGAAGTGCCGGCGTGAGATTTTCAGAAACTACAGCTCCGACAACCCATCCTAGTTGGCCTGATGCAATGCTCTTCTCCGCCAACCGTTGCAGACCATCAATCGACCCTTCGGCGAGTATCTCGGTCACAGCTTGCGTCCGCAATCTGAGGACTTCTGCGGCATATTCTTCGTGATTCATAAGATCAATCTCAGGCAAATCCGGATGCCACTCGAAAAGATAAGCATACCGCTGCGCATTCGTCGTGGGCTTAAGTCGTTCGGCGACTATTTCCAAACGGGCAAGACTGTCGCCATCCATCGCCCACGCCGCAGTCCGGAACGCGCGATTCCGGCTGACCTCCTTGTAGATTGGTTCCCACAATAGAAGGCGCTGATCCGAGTCCAGTTCCGCAATCTCGCTGAAGAGGTCGAGCCCATCGATCAGTCGCTTTCGCTCTGCTGGAGGAAGTGGTCCTAGACGAACCCCCAGGTCGGCCCACCGTTGCGGATCAGTGTCAGCTGAGTCGATGGCGATCCGCACGAGTC
>NZ_MBLN01000053.1:0-33778 GCF_001854645.1 Pseudofrankia sp. EUN1h
CCCCCGGCCGACGTAGCGGCGGGCGATGGAGACCACCAGCCGCAGGTTCGCCTCGACCAGCCGGCTCTTGGCGACCTCGCCGTCCCGCTCGACCCAGGTCAGGTCCGCGCGCAGCCGGACTGCCAGGCCGGTGTCGGCAGCGAGCTTCTCGGCGGCGAACAGGCCGGCCTCGACCCGCTTGGCGAGGTCGACCTCCTCCTCGGCCGTCAGCAGCCGGACTCGGCCGATCTGGGAGAGGTACTGGCGGACACTGTCGTGCGACATCCGGTCGGCGGCCGACGCCGCGGCCGGCATCTTGCTGGCCTCCTGCTCGTCGGGCTCCTCGGCCTCGGCGGACGCGTCGAACTCGGCGTCCTCCTCGTCCTCGTCATCACCGCCCGCCGCGCGCGGGGCCGGTGTCGCCTCGGCCGGCGCCGGCGTCTTGTCGGCGTCGGCCTTGCGACGAGACGCGCCGCCTGGGGCGGCCGGCCGGCGTGACGGGCCTTTCGTGGCCTGCCGAGGGGCCTGCGCCGCCGGCTGCCYCGCGCCCTCGGCGCCGGGCTCCTGCGCTGACGGCTGCCCCGAAGACTGCGTGACAGGCTGAGTCGCGGGCTGTGTCAACGCCACCCCTCCCGAATCCTGTTGCCGGAATGACGATGATGGACCGATCTGGCGTGATCGACCGACCTACAGTAATCGCCAGAGCGACCGAGACCGGGAGATGCGCGCTCGATTTTCAAGATCGCACCTCCTCTGGCCGGTCGGCCCCGCCCGATCCGGTCGCTTCGTCGCGCCGGACTGTTGTCGGGCTCACCGCTGCTAGGCATCCAATGTATTGACCGAACTACGGTGATGTAGTATAGTGGCCAAGTTTCGCCCCCAAGGATACGACACAACTCGCGGTATGTGGGTAGCGAGGCGCCAGCCCGGTTCGACGAGGTGGTTCCCTCTCGGCTCCGTCGTTGGGGAGCGACCTGCGAACGCCTGGTGGTGGGGTTCCCGCCGATGCGCGGCGCGGATCGGCCAGGGAGGCGTTCGCCCGGTCTCATGCTCGGTGTCCGACCAACTATGCCTGGTAAACGGCCGGGTGGGGCCGCTGACCATGAGTTGGTCCCATGGAACTCCCGGCGGCGGGCGGAACAGCCCGGGTTCCCGGATGTCACGCTTCGGCTCGCTCCGATCCGCGCGGGTCGGCATGGCTGACCGGCATACTTTCGCACCTGGACGGCGGGCGGCCGGGCRGCACGCGGAGTCGACAGCACAAGGACCCCCCGCCCTACCTGGCCGGACTCGCCCATAGCGCCCATCTCCTCGCCTCCCGGCGTCACCAGGGCCGGCCAGGCCAAACCCCGACGGCGGCGTGATCGTTACGGGAGCGCAGCCATGGTCGCACGATCTCGGCTCCACCACCACAACCGCCATCTTCCCTATCGACCGGCTGATCGGGGTGTGGCGCACCGGAACACCCGGCACTCGGCAGCTCGGCGCCTGGTCGCGAACCTCTCGAACCTCTCGAACCACTCCGAGATGGTCGACGTTCCGCGCCCATGGCCCCGCGGACACCCCGCCGCGGTGAAAGACGCCTACCGGCCCGCGCCGGTTGTCGCGCTGGTCGTCAGGAGGYGGCCACCCGCTGGGAGATGCGCCAGCCTCCCGCGGTGCGGACCAGGGTGACGTCACGGCGCTCGGGGGCGGCCTGCTCCTTGTTCACGAGCACCTTGCCGCTCGCGTCCAGGATCTCGTAGGCGCCCTGTTGCTCGGTGACTCGTAGCACCACCCGGTCCTGGGTCTGTTCCCGGATCTGCAGGTCCCGGACACGCAGCGACAGCCCGGAGACATGCCCGCCCCCGCTGGCGACCTGCCGCAGCAGGGCAAGATCGGCGGCGTAGATGGCGCTGCCGGCCTCGTAGACGTTCGCCAGCGCGGATTCGTCGACCTGCTCGAACGCGCGGCCCCTGGCCGCGTCCAGGCCGGCGAGCACCGTCTCCCAGGCCTTCTCCGGTGGCTGGCTCGCCGTCGCGGGCGTGGCCGCCGACGGCCTGGGCGTGCTCCCGCTGGCCGAGACTCCAGCTCGGGGAGTAGCCGTCCCGGGAACCGGGGCACCCACCTCGTCGTGCGTGTCACCGCCCGCGGTGCTCAGCAGCACCGCGGCGACGGCGACCGCGATGAGGCCGACGATCCCCGTGAGCACGAGCAACGGGCGGGACATCCGCCCACGCCCGCGCGCCTCCCGGCTGCCCAGCCGTGCGGTGTGGGCGCGCCCCCTGCCGCTTCCGGGCCCCCGCCCGGCCCGGCCCGGCGTGGTGCTGGCGCGTCCGTCCGGCCGGGCGCCCCCCATCCGAGCGCCCGGCCGGACGTCCTGGTGCCCCGCCGCGGGAGGTCCGGGGCGGCGGAGGTCTGGTGGTTCCGGCCGGGGCAGCATCGGCAGGACGTCGACCTCCGGGTCGACGACGGCCCCCTCGACGACCGTGCTGCCCGCCCTCGGCCCGACGTCTGCGACGGGCAGGTCGTCCACGACGGGTGTGTCGACGAAGACGGCGTCGACGACGTCGTCGTCATAGCCACTGTCGTCATAGCCGCCGTCGGCGTAGCCACCATCGTCATGGTCATCGTCGTCATGGTCATCGTCCGCACGGGCGCCGCCGGCGCGCGTCTCGCGGGCGGCGCCGGCGTCGTACAGGTCGTACCCGTCGTCCTCCTCGTCCTCGTCGTCGTCCTCGCCAGGTGCGGTGCGTGCCGGGCCTGGGGCCGGGCCGGTCGTCTCGGGCCCGGTGGCCGAGGCCCGGTCGTCGCCCGTGGCCAGGATGTCGGCGCCGTCCGAGGCCGGCAGCTCCTCGCCGGGCGGCGGTACCGGCGGTGGCGGAGTGATCATCTGGACGGGGGCGGGGCGGGCGCTGTGCGCGAGCGCCGAGGCCAGCTCCGCCGCTGTGGGCCGCCTGGTCGGGTCCGGTACCAGGGCGGTCGCCACGGCGACCGCGACCGCGGCGGCGTCCGGGCCGGTCGCCCGCGCCATCGTGTCGAGCAGCAGGTCGGCGAGGTCGAACACGTCGGCCGCCGTCGTCGGCGCCGGCCCGCCGGCCGCGAGGGCGCGCAGCGCCGCGACGCCGATCCCGGCGAGCTGGGGCCGGCCGTTCGGCTCCAGCAGGATGTCGGCCGGCGTGAGCGTGCCGTGCGCGAGGCCGGCGGCATGCGCGGCCGCCAGCGCCTGCGCGGCCGGCAGACCGACCGTGACGACCTCGCCAGGATCCAGCCGTCCCCGCGCGCCGAGCAACCTGCGCAGGCTCACCGCCTCGGGCACCTGGGCCGTCACCACCGCGAGCCCGTCGTCGACCTCCTCCACCGCGAGCACCGGCACCAGGTGGGGATGGCGCAGCTGGGTGAGCCRCTGCCCGGCAGTGGCAGCCTGGCCGCGCCGGACCGGGTCGGCCGGCAGCCGGACCAGCCGCACCACACACGGCGTGGCGTCGTCGTCGAGCATCGCGGCCCAGACCTCGCCCACACCCGCGTCACCCGGCCATCCGCCGAGCGTCACTCCGGGCACCGCCGGCGGCGCGGGCGTCTCGACCTCGCGCGGCGGCCCCAGCTCGTCCGGGCCGCCGGGCGGGGGAGGGTCCGTCCCATAACCGTGCGTCGACGTCACAAACGGCGACGCTGGCCGATTGGGAAGGCGGTGTCCTGGGTTCTGCGCAAGTTGTGGATAACTTCTTGGCGCGAGGATTCACGGGACCCCGCGGATAGGTTGGTGCGAGGGCCGGACCCGCCCCCAGGACCCGTCCTCAGACTGGAGCGCAGCGGTGAACATCCTCGCGACGAGCGGCGGCTACCGCCCGGACGGCCGCTACGGGGCCCGGATCGGCCCGCTGATCCAGCACGCGATCGCGCTGTCGGACGCCGGCGACCGGCCCCGGGTGTGCCTGCTGGAGACCGCGCTCGGCGACGACTCGGCGGCCTATGCCCGCTGGTACGCGGCGATGTCGCGCGACCGACCGGACGTGCGGGCCAGCCACTTGGCGCTGTTCCCGATGCCGAATGTGGACGACGTCCGCGCGCACCTGCTCGGTCAGGACGTCATCTGGGTCGGCGGCGGAAGCGTCGCGAACCTGCTCGCGGTATGGCGCACGCACGGGCTGCCGGAGATCCTCGCCGAGGCGTGGCGGGCCGGGGTGGTGCTCGCCGGGGTGTCCGCCGGCTCGCTGTGCTGGCACGTCGGCGGCACTACCGACTCCTTCGGCCCCGACCTGCGGCCGGTGACGAACGGCCTCGCGCTGCTGCCGTTCAGCAACACCCCGCACTACGACTCCGAGGCCGCCCGCCGCCCGCTCTACCAGAAGCTCGTCGGCGACGGCGTGCTGCCCGCAGGCTGGGCCACCGACGACGGGGTCGGCCTGCATTTCCGCGGCATCGAGCTGGTCGAGGCGGTCGCCGACCGRCCGAACGCGAAGGCCTGGCGGGTCCAGCTCGGCGAGGACGGCGCGGTCGTCGAGACGGCCGTCGAACCCCGGCTGCTGTCTGACTGAGCGAGTGCCGCGGCCGGCGTAGGCTCGGACGGGTGGATGTCGTGCGGTTGTCCGTTGTGCCGTATGTCGAGGCGTGGGATCTGCAGCGTGACCTGGCGGCGAGACGGGCCGCGGGGGACGCGCCGGACACGCTGATCCTGCTGGAGCATCCGGACGTCTACACCGCCGGCCGGCGCACCGAGGCCTGGGAGCGTCCCGAGGACGACACCGAGGTCGTCGACGTCGATCGCGGCGGCAAGATCACCTGGCACGGGCCAGGCCAGCTGGTCGGCTACCCGATCGTAGCGCTGCCCCGGCCGCTCGACGTGGTCGCCTACGTCAGGGCTCTGGAGGACGCGATGATCGCCGTGTGCGCCGAGTTCGGCGTGCCGACCCACCGGGTCGAGGGGCGCTCGGGCGTCTGGACGATGGACGACCAGCGAAAGCTCGGCGCCATCGGCATCCGGGTCCGCAAGGGCGTGACGTACCACGGCATCGCACTGAACTGCTGCCCCGACCTGCGTGTCTTCGACCGGATCGTCGCCTGCGGGATCACCGACGCGAGCGCGGGCAGCCTCACCGCGGAGCTGGGCCGGACCGTCACGGTCGCCGAGGCCCGGCCGGTCGTCGAGCGGCACGTGCTCCACCACCTCGGTCATTTCCTCACCGGCGGCCGCCCTTCCGAAGGGGACGGCGCGGTCCTGGTGGCGAGCGAGTCCCCGGCGGGGGTGTCCGCATGAGTGCGGTCGCGCCGGAGGGGCGTCCGCTGCTGCGGCTGGAGGCGCGCAACGCGGCGACGCCGATCGAGCGCAAGCCGCCGTGGATCCGCACCCGGCTGCGCACCGGCCCGGAGTACAGCGACATCAAGAACCTGGTCCGTGCCGAAGGCCTGCACACGGTGTGCGAGGAGGCCGGCTGCCCCAACATCTACGAGTGCTGGGAGGACCGGGAGGCGACGTTCCTCATCGGCGGGGATGTGTGCACCCGCCGGTGCGACTTCTGCCAGATCGACTCCGGCCGGCCCACCCCGCTCGACCGGGACGAGCCGCGCCGGGTGGCCGAGTCGGTGCGCACGATGGGCCTGCGCTACGCGACCATCACCGGTGTCGCCCGCGACGATCTGCCCGACGGCGGCTCCTGGCTGTACGCGGAGACGGTCCGCGCCGTGCACGAGATGTCGCCCGGTACCGGGGTCGAGGTGCTCATCCCCGACTTCGGCGGCCGTCCCGAGCAACTGGCCGAGGTGTTCGGCGCCGCCCCCGAGGTGCTGGCGCACAACGTCGAGACCGTTCCCCGGATCTTCAAGCGGATCCGCCCGGCGTTCCGCTACGAGCGCTCGCTGGAGGTCATCACCGCCGCCCGCGCGGCGGGGCTGGTGACGAAGTCGAACCTGATCCTCGGGCTTGGCGAGACCGACGACGAGGTCGAGACGGCGATGGCCGACCTGGTCGCCGCCGGCTGCGACCTGCTGACCGTCACCCAGTACCTGCGGCCCACTCCGCGTCACCACCCGGTGGAGCGCTGGGTCAGGCCGGAGGAGTTCGTGGCATGGGCGGAGCGCGGCGAACAGATGGGCTTCGCCGGGGTGCTCGCCGGCCCGCTCGTCCGGTCGTCCTACCGCGCCGGCCGCCTCTACCAGCAGGCGATAGCGGCCCGTGGCCAGTCCCCGGCCACGATGGCCCCCACCTCCTGATCCGGACGCCGGCCGGGACGGCCCACCGCCGACCGGCCAGCCGCTACTGAAGATCTCCCCAGGACCGCGGCTCGGGTCGTGACCTGGTGGGCTCGTCGGAGCCCTGACCCCGACGAGCACACCAGGTCCCCGACGGCTGCCGGAGTCGGGAGTTGCCGGGCGAGGGCGAGGGCGCGRACCATACCTGACGGTGTGTCAGATGATCAATATCGGGTTTCGTGCGGAGTTTGCGCGTTGACGAGCCGGGTCCGCGGTCCACGTGTCGGTGCGGTTCCTGATTGACCATCAGATTTGCCATGGGTACGGTTCCCGTCCACCGGGGCAGGCGACGTGGGCTCCGGTGGGGCCGCCACCTCGGCATCGTTGGGTTGTCCGCGAGGGTCGGCCGCGTGGCGTAACGGTGTTCCCCTCGTGAAGGACGTGCCATGGAGAGATCGTCCCGATTACCCCGCTTGCGATGTCTCGGCGTCTTGGTCGTGTCGGCCGTCCTGGCCGCTGCCTGCGCCTCAGGCAACCGCGGCGCGAATCCCGAGGGGAGCGGCGGCGTGTCCGCCGCCGCCTCGGGCAGCGCCGCGCCGGCGTCCCAGACCTTCGGCGACCTGCCGAGCCCGTGCGGTCCGGGAGCCGCGAAGGGCGCGACGGACCAGGGTGTCACCGACACCGCCATCAACATCGCCTACGGCGACGACCGTGGCTTCACCGGCAGCCCCGGCCTGTCCCACGAGGTCGGTGACGCCGTCAAGGCGATGATCGGCTGGTGCAACGAGCAGGGCGGGATCAACGGCCGCGAGATCGTGGGCAAGTTCTACGACGCCAAGATCACCGAGACCAACAACGTGATGACCGAGGCGTGCGCCTCGGCGTTCATGCTCGTCGGCCAGGGGTGGGCGCTCGACTCCACTGGTGAGCAGACCCGGGTCAACTGCAACCTCGTGTCGGTCGAGACCTACTCGGTGAGCCCGGAGTTCGCCAACGGTCCCATGCAGTTCGAGGCCGTGCCGAACCCGGCCGACGAGACGGTCGGGGCGTTCTTCTCCCAGTTCGCCAAGCTCTACCCGGACAAGGTCCGGAAGGCTGCCCAGTACACCACGACGCTCGCGACCGAGAACTACTCGAACAGGCGTGGGGTCGTGACCGCCCAGCAGTTCGGCTGGAACTGGCTGCCCTGCACGCAGACGGTCAACTACTTCGGCGAGCCGGACTACAAGCCGTTCATGCAGAAGCTGAAGGACTGCGGGGCGGAGGTCGTCTGGTTCAACCTTTCCGCCGGACCGCAGCTGTACAACGCCCTGCAGGCCGCCAACCAGGTCGGTTTCCACCCGCTCTGGATCACCGAGACCAACAACTACGTCAAGGGTTTCGCCGACTTCAACTCCAACGGCCTGGCCGACAACGTCTTCGTCCGTACGGCCTACATCCCGATGGAGCAGGCCGACCAGTTCCCGGCGGTCAAGAAGTACATCGACGTCGTCAGGGCTGACGGCGGTGACGTCAGCCAGCTGGGGATGCAGGCGACCTCGTCCTTCCTGCTGTGGGCGACCGCGGCGAAGAAGTGCGGGTCGACGCTCACCAGGCAGTGCATGGTCAACGAGCTCTCGAAGATCCACGACTGGACCGGCGGTGGCATGCACGCGGCGACCGACCCGGGCGGGAACCATGGCCCGACCTGCGGCATGCTGCTGCGGCTGCAGGGCACGAAGTACGTCCAGGTGTACCCGCAGAAGACCGGGACCTTCGACTGCTCCCCGAGCTACACCGTGAAACTGCCGGCCGACTTCGTGACCGTGAAGCTCAACTCCGACCGGATCGCCCTGAACTACCTGACCGACAAGGCCATCAAGCCGCAGAGCTAGCCGCAGACCTGAGGRCTGTCTGAGGGCCTCCGGGGGCGCAAGGCCTGGCCATCTTCGCGCCCCCCTCTGGCCATGGCTGCGTCCGCGGCGGCTGTCCCCGAGTGGTCCCCGCCCGCCCTGCCCCGCGGGCGGTGGGCCAGTCGACAAAAAACGGTCACTCGAGACGGGTTGGTTCAGGAGTGGACCAGTTTCTGCAGTACACGATCCTCGGCCTGGTGCTGGGCGGTATCTATGGAATCGCCGCCTCGGGCCTGGTCCTGACATGCACCACGTCCGGCATCTTCAACTTCGGTCACGGCTCGATCGCGATGCTGTCGGCATTTGTCTACTGGCAGGTCCGGTTCGGCTGGAACTGGCCGGCCCCGCTGGCGCTCGTCGCCGTCCTTGGCGTGTTCGCGCCGGCACTTGGCGCGTTGCTCCATCTGTCGATCATGCGGGGTCTGCGGGATACGACGGAGATCACGAGGATCACGGTGACGGTCGCACTGACCGTCGGCTCGCTCGCCCTGGCGAACTGGATCTGGGACCCGACCGTCCCTCGACGGTTCGACTACTTCTTCGGCCCCACCCACCAGGTCGACATCGCCGGCAGCCACATCACCTACCACGAGCTACTCGCGCTCGCCGCGGCCGTGATGATCGCGGTGGGACTGCGCTTCTTCTTCTACCGGACCCGCACGGGCGTCGGCATGCGCGCCGTCGTCGACGACCCGCCGCTGCTGCAGCTGACCGGGGGCCGCCCGGAGCGCCTGGCGACGATGTCCTGGGCGCTTGGCGCCATGCTCGCGGCGCTCGCCGGCATCCTGATCACACCGATCCTGGGCGGCTCGCTCGACCCGAACGCGCTCACCCTGCTGGTCATCGACGCCTTCGCCGCCGCCGTCTTCGGCCGGCTGCGCAGCGTGCCGCTGACCTTCCTCGGCGCCGTGGTGCTGGGTCTGGCGAACAACTACGTGCTGGCGTACTTCCCGAGCCAGCGATGGACGTGGACGTCGAACTTCCGCATCTCGCTGCCGATGATCCTGCTCTTCGTCGTGCTCCTCTGGCTGCCGCAGGATCGGCTGCGCGGCGGGACGATCACCAGGGCACGGGAACGGTTCCGGGTCCCGACCATGCGGATGGCCCTGATCTGGGCGGTGGTCCTGGTCGTCGGCATGTTCCTTCTCAAGGCGATCATGGCTCCGACCGTCGTCAACACGATGGTCACCGGTATGACCTTCGCGATCATCGCGCTGTCGCTGGTCCCGCTGACCGGATACGCGGGGGAGATCAACCTGGCCCCGGTGTCCTTCGGCGCCATCGGAACGATCATCGCTTATCACTACGGCATCACCGGCAGCGGGCCGGACACCCGGATGACGGTCTGGGGCCTGCTGCTCGCGGCCGTGGTGTGCACGGTGGTCGGCGCGCTCGTCGCGCTGCCAGCGCTGCGCCTGCGCGGGCTCTACCTGGCCCTGGCCACGATGGCCTTCGGTGTGTTCGTCTCGACGATGGTCGTCGCGGACACGGTCCCCCGAGTGCTGCCGCTGCTGCACCTCAAGTTCTCGATCTTCCCGAACGGGACCCTCAACGTCCCGCGCCCGAGACTGGGCGTGATCGACCTGGCCAACGGCGGGACGTTCCTGATGGTCGTCACCATCCTGTTCGCGGTGCTCGGCGTGCTCATGGTCGCGCTACGGCGCAGCGGCTATGGGCACCGCCTGGTGGCGCTGAAGGACAGCCCGGCGGCCTGCGCCACGCTGGGGCAGAACCCCGTCCGCCTCAAGCTCTCGGTCTTCATGCTCTCGGCCGCGATCGCGGGCCTTGGCGGCGCCCTGATGTCGTCGGCGCTGGTATCCGTCAACCCCGACCGGTTCACCATCTTCGTCAGCCTCGGGCTGGTCATGACCGTGGTCGTCGCGGGCATCGGATACGTCAGCKGGGCGCTCGCCGGTGGCCTCCTTGCCGGCGTCGGCTTCGTGGCCCTGCAGAACGTGTTCGACAAGGTCGRCACGGACCACAGCTCCCTGCACGACCTGTTCTCGTTCCTGAGCCAGTTCTCGACCGTGCTGCCGGCGCTGATCGGCATCAGCCTGTCCCGCAGTCCGACCGGCTTCGTCAACGACATCATCGAGACCTTCGCGGTCTTCAGACGTGCCCGCGTCATGCTCGGCGCCGGGCTGGCGCTGCAGGCAGCCATCTACCTGCTGGCGTACACCGACACGACCAGCAACTGGTGGCTCGTCGCGCTGAGCGTCCTGCTGTGGGGGATCTGGCCACGGATCACGCCGCTGGTGACCGACCGGTTGGTCCCCGCCGCGCGGGCCAGGGTGGCCGGGCCGTCCACCGCCGGTTCGGGCGAGGCGCCGCTGGAGCTCGTCGGCGTGGACGTCCCCTTCACACCCGAGCATCTCGCGCTGCTGGACCGCACCCTTGGGCTGCCCGGGACGCCGGTCGTGCGGGCCGTGCCGGCCGCGCGACTCGAGCCCACCCGTTCGCCCGAAGCAGTAGGGGAGGCCCGTCATGGCCTTGCTTGAGACGGACGCCATCACGGTCCGGTTCGGCGGCAACATCGCCCTGGACGACGTCTCGATCTCCGTCGAGCCAGGCCGGGTGACCGGCCTCATCGGCCCGAACGGAGCCGGCAAGACCACCCTGTTCAACGTCGTCACCGGGCTGCTCGCCCCCACCCACGGGCGGGTGCTCGTCGACGGCGCCGACGTGACCGACGTGGCGCCCTACAGGCGGGCGCACCGCGGCCTCGCCCGCACCTTCCAGCGCCTCGAACCGTTCGTGTCGCTGTCCGTCCGGGACAACGTCCGGGTCGCCGGCCAGATACGCAACACGTGGCGGCGCGGCGGGCGCATCGACGTCGACAGGGAGACCGGCCGGGTCCTCGACCTCGTCGGTCTGACCAGCGTCGCCGACCGGGACGTGGCCGAGCTGCCCACGGGCCAGGCGCGCCTGGTCGAGCTCGGCCGCGCGCTGATGACCGGGCCGGGGGTGCTGCTGCTGGACGAGCCCGCCTCCGGCCAGACCGAGCAGGAGACCGACGCGTTCGGGCGTCTCCTGCGCCGGCTCGCCCAGGAGGACGGCATCGCCATCTGCCTCGTCGAGCACGACGTCGGCCTGGTGATGGACGTGTGTTCGATGATCTACGTGCTGGACTACGGGAAGGTCATCGCCTCAGGGCCGCCGGAGGTGGTCCGCGTCGACCCGGTCGTCATCGACGCCTACCTGGGTTCGGCCGAGGAGGACGCCGCGTGAGCGGGACGGATGTCCTGCCGGAGGCGGAGGCGGCGGGGGCCGGGCTCGGGGCGGGCGCGGGTGGCGCGCCGCCGCTGCTGGAGCTGACCGGGGTCCGCGCCGGGTACGGCCCGATCGAGGTCCTGCACGGGGTGGACCTCGCGGTGGCCGCCGGCTCCGTGGTCGCCCTGCTCGGGCCGAACGGCGCTGGCAAGACCACCACGCTGAGCGTCTGTTGCGGGCTGCTCCGGCCGGCGAGCGGACAGCTGCGGCTCGCCGGCCGCGACGTCACCGGAGCGTCCGCCGAAGCGCTGGCGCGGCTCGGGGTGTGCACGATCCCCGAGCGCCGCGGGATCTTCCCGAACCTCACGGTCCGGGAGAATCTGTGGATGATGTCGCAGGCCGGCACGTCGCTGGCGGACCTCGAGGAGGTCGCCTACGCCCGTTTCCCGGTTCTCGGCCAGCGCCGCGGTCAGCTGGCCGGCACGCTGTCCGGCGGCCAGCAGCAGATGCTGGCGCTGACCAGGGCGCTCGGGACCAACCCGGCGGTCCTGCTGCTGGACGAGCTCTCGATGGGGCTGGCCCCCCGGGTCGTCCGCGAGCTCTACGAGATCGTCGGCCGGCTGGCGGCGGAGGGCATGTCGATTCTCATCGTCGAGCAGTTCGCCCGCACCGTTCTGCCCATCGCCGACCAGGTGGCCCTCATGCTCCATGGCC
Source organism: Pseudofrankia sp. EUN1h (assembly GCF_001854645.1). Lineage (NCBI taxonomy): Bacteria > Bacillati > Actinomycetota > Actinomycetes > Frankiales > Frankiaceae > Pseudofrankia > Pseudofrankia sp. EUN1h. The sequence goes on from NZ_MBLN01000053.1 coordinate 11,964, forward strand.
GGATCGTCGACGTCGGTGCACCGTCAGAGGTGGAGGAAATTCTCCCCGCCTCGTACCTGGGAGCGTGAGGCAACGATGGAACAAGGCCGGATCGACCAGTTCAAGGCCGACGTGTCCAGGCTGAAGGTGCGGACCGGGGACGGTCGCCGGGACGGCGTCCTGCAGATCGTCGGCATCGCCCTCATGGTCGTCGGCATCGTCGTCGACCTCGTGGTGTACACATCGTCCCGCAACCTGAACGATCCCCGCGACATCCAGTCGGACATCATCCTGGCCATCGCGTTCCTCGCGGTCGCCGGCGCCGGCGCGGCGCTGTTCCTCTACGCCTCGCTGGCGAGGTTCCTGCGGTTCTGGCTGCTGCGCCAGGTCTACGAGTCGCAGAGCCAGATCGACCAGGTGGTCGCCGTCTTCCAGCCCCGCCGGTCGGAGGCGGGGCCCGGGGTGGCTGACACCGGGGCGCCGGTCGCGGTCACCGCTGTCCCGCCCGACGGGCGGGACAAGGCCTCCGGCGACTCGGTCGCCGCCAGCGTCAGCTGAGGCGCGGGGCGCGGGCGGGTCACGAGACGTTCGCCAGCCGCGTGCCTCCGGCGGAGGAAGCAGCGAGCCCTGCGCACCGAAGGGTGCGCAGGGCCCGGGCTGTCTGGCGAGGTGCTAGTGGCCGAGCTCGCCCTCGAAGGCGCCCTCCTCCAGGCGGGCCTTGATCGTGTTGAGGAAGCGGGCGGCGTCGGCGCCGTCGACGATCCGGTGGTCGTAGGTCAGCGACAGGTACACCGTCGAGCGAACGGCGATCACCTCGCCGAGGTTCGGGTCCTCGATGACGGCCGGGCGCTTGACGACGGCGCCGGTGCCGAGGATGCCGACCTGCGGCTGGTTGATGATCGGCGTGTCGATCAGCGCGCCCCGGCTGCCGGTGTTGGTCAGCGTGAAGGTGCCGCCGCCCAGCTCGTCGGGAGAGACCTGGTTCGCCCGGGTCCGCTTCGCCAGGTCGTCGATCTTGCGAGCCATCCCGGCGAGGTTCAGGTCACCGGCATTGTGGATCACGGGCACGAGCAGGCCGCGATCGCTGTCCACCGCGATGCCCAGGTGCTCGACGTCGTAGTAGGTGATCGTGCCGGCCTCGGTGTCGACGCTGGAGTTGAGCACTGGGTGCGCGCGCAGCGCCTCGCAGGCGGCCACCGCGAAGAACGGCAGGAACGACAGCTTGACGCCCTCGCGGGCGAGGAACGCGTCCTTCGCCTGCGCGCGCAGCCGGGCGATCTTCGTGACGTCGACCTCGACGATCGTGGTCAGCTGGGCGCTGATCTGCAGCGACTCCACCATGCGGCGGGCGATGACCGAGCGCAGCCGGGACAGCTTCTCGGTCTTGCCCCGCAGCGCCGGCACCGGGGCCGCGGGGGCGGCCGGGCGGGCCGGGGCGGGCGCCGTGGCGGCCGGAGCCGGGGCCGGGGCGACCTTGGGAGCTGGCGCGGCCGCCGGGGCTGGCGCGGGCGTCTCGGCCGGCGCGGGTGCCGCCGATCGGGCGGCGTCCAGGATGTCCTGCTTGCTGATGCGACCGCCGGGGCCTGAGCCGGTGACCGAGCCCAGGTCGACGCCCAGCTCGCCGGCCATCTTGCGCACCAGCGGGGTCACGTAGCGAGCCTCGCCGTTGGACGAGGGCGCCGGGACGGCCGCCACCGGGGCGGGAGCAGGCGGCGGCGCGGCCGGGGCCGGTGGCGGGGTGGCGGCGACAGGTGCCGGCGCCGGAGCGGGAGCGGGAGCGGGCGCAGGGGTCGGCGCTGGCGGCGGGGGCGGGGGAGCTGCCGCCGGGGCCGGCTCGGGCGCGGCGGCGGCGGCGGGGGCGGCCGGAGCCGCGGCCCCGCCGGCGCCGTCCTCGATCACCGCGAGCTCGACGCCGACCTCGACGGTCTCGTCCTCGGCGACCTTGATCGAGGCGAGCACGCCGGAGGCCGGCGCCGGGATCTCGGTGTCGACCTTGTCGGTGCTGACCTCGAGGAGGGGCTCGTCGGCCTCGACGCGCTCCCCCTCCTGCTTGAGCCACCGGGTGACCGTGCCCTCGGACACGCTCTCGCCCAGGCGGGGCATCGTGACGGATACAGACATGCCTGCGGGACTCCTTCATGGTGCCCGCACGGTGCCCGCCGCCCCTTCGCCCGGCCGGCGTCTCGGCATCGCCCCGCTCGCCTGCCGCCGACCGGGGAGGGCCGTGGTCGGCGGGCAGACGGGCGGCATGGTGCCGCGACGCCGGGCGGGCGTCCGCGGGTCGGCGGTACGCCTGCGGGACGCGTGCCGGCACTGGCCGAGGCCAGGTGCCGTGCCTGGCTGGTTGCGGTGCGGCGGCGGGGCGCCGGGGTCCCGCGTGAGCGGGGATGCGCCCGGCGCCGGCCGTTCAGTCGTGCAGGTGCAGCGGCTTGCCGGCCAGGGCGAGGTGGGCCTCGCCGAGCGCCTCCGACATGGTCGGATGTGGGTGGATCAGCTGGGCGACGTCCGACGGGTACGCCTCCCAGTTCGTGATCAGCTGTGCCTCGGCGATCAGCTCGCCGACCCGGTCGCCGACCATGTGCACGCCGACCACCGGCCCGTCCTTGACGGCGATGACCGTGACCGCGCCGGCGGTCTTCAGGATCTGGGACTTCCCGTTGCCCGCGAGGTTGTAGGTCACCGAGGTGACCGCGTCCGCGCCGAACCGCTCCTTCGCGACCGCGAGCGTCACGCCGACCGAGGCCACCTCCGGGGAGGAGTACGTGACCCGGGGGACGTTGTCGTAGTCGATCGGCACCGGGTTCAGCCCGGCGAGCTGCTCGGCGACGAAGATGCCCTCGGCGAAGCCGACGTGCGCGAGCTGCAGGCCCGGACGCAGGTCGCCGATCGCCGAGATCGTCGGGATGTTGGTCCGCAGGTCGCGGTCGACGAGCACGAAGCCCCGCTCGATCGCGACGCCGACCTCGTCGTAGCCGAGCCCCTCGGAGACCGGGCCGCGGCCGACCGCGACGAGCAGCAGCTCGGCGTCCAGTGTCGAGCCGTCCTCCAGCGACACGGTCACGCCGTGGTCGGTGGTCTTCACCCCGGCGAACCGGGTCTTGAGCTTGAACTTGATGCCACGGCGGCGGAAGCCCCGCTCCAGCAGCTTCGAGCTGGACTCGTCCTCCAGCGGCACCAGATGCGGCAGGGCCTCGACGATCGTGACGTCGGCGCCGTAGGAGCGCCAGACCGACGCGAACTCGCAGCCGATCACGCCGCCGCCGAGCACGATGACCGAGCTGGGCACCCGGTCCAGCCGCAGCGCGTCCTCGCTGGCGATGACCTTCTCGTGGTCGATCTCCAGGCCGGGAAGGGACCGCGAGTAGGAACCCGTGGCCAGGATCACGTGCCGGCCCTCGATGACCCGGCCGTCGACGGCGACCGCCGTCGGGGAGACCAGCCGGCCCTCGCCGGCGACGACCTCGATGCCTCGTGCCTTGATGAGTCCCGTCAGGCCCTTGAACAGGCCGCCGACGACCGACTCCTTGTACGCGTTGACCTTGGCCATGTCGACACCGTTGAGGGTCGACAGGATGCCGAAGGTCTCGCTCTCGTGGATGTTGTCCACGATCTCCGCCGAGTGCAGCAGTGCCTTCGTCGGGATGCACCCGCGGTGGAGGCACGTGCCGCCGAGCTTGTCCTTCTCGACCAGGACAACGCTCAGTCCGAGCTCGGCGGCGCGCAGCGCGGCGGCGTATCCGCCGCTGCCGCCACCGAGGATGACAAGGTCGACGGGACCGGCCGCAGATTCTGCCACGCCAGGGGCCCCTTCTCGTTACTCGTAGCCAGCAAGGCCGCGCGGGCCGCGATCATGGTGATCCGCGTGCCCTGCCACCCGTGCGGGACCGCCGATGGTCCCGGCTGCCCAGTCTTTCACGGCATGGCCGCCTGTCGGGCATGATGTCGGCCCGTGCGAAGGGTCACGCCGCCCTGATCGGCAACTGTTGTCCGGGCAACCAGCTGTGGAACGAGCGGCGAGAGCCGCGTATGCCCCGTCGGACGGCACGGCCGCCGGCGCCCGGCGCGCCTCAGCACGCCGGGCCGCCGTGCCCCCTACTTGGGCGACGACGGGACGAAAGGCGGACGCACCACCGTCATCGTCGACCGCCGCCCGCGCACGTCCACGCCGACCTCGTCACCCTCCTGCACGGAGCGGTCGAGCAGCGCGAGGCCGATGCCGACCCGCAGGGTCGGCGAGAACGTGCCGCTGGTGACCTCGCCCACATCGGCGCCGGCGGCGTCGAGCACGCGCATGTGCGGCCGGGGAATCCCGCGGTCGGTGGCCTTCAGGCCCCACAGCAGGTGCGTCGCCCCCGCGGCCCGCTCGGCGAGCAGCGCTTCCCGGCCCCAGAACGCCTCCTTGCCCCAGCCGACCGCCCAGCCGGACCGTGCCCGCACCGGACTGATCGACAGCGACAGGTCCTGGCCGTGCAGCGGATAGCCCATCTCGGTGCGCAGCGTGTCCCGCGCGCCCAGGCCGCAGGCCCGCCCGCCGAGGCCAGCGGCGACGGCGAGCAGCTCGTCCCACAGCTCGACCGCGTCGCCCCAGCGGGGCAGCAGCTCGTAGCCGCGTTCGCCGGTGTAGCCGGAGCGGCACACGACGACAGGCCGGCCCTTCCACTCGGCGTCGCGGAACGACATGTAGTCGCCCTCGGCCGGCAGGCCCAGGGCCGCGAGCACCTCGGGCGCGCGGGGGCCCTGCACGGCGAGCACGCCGTAGGCGTCGTGCAGGCCGGTGACGGCGAGCCCGGGCGGCGCGGCGGCGGCGAGCCGGCGCACCACCTCCGCGGTGTTCGCCGCGTTCGGCACCAGGAAGACGTCGTCGTCGCCGTAGAGGTACGCGATCAGGTCGTCGACGACGCCACCGGACTCGTCACAGCACAGCGTGTACTGCGCCTGCCCCGGGCTGATACGGCCGAGGTCGTTGGTGAGGGTGGCGTTGACGAAGGCGGCGGCGCCGGAGCCGGTGACCCTGGCCTTGCCGAGGTGGCTCACGTCGAACACGCCGACGGCCTCGCGGACGGCCCTGTGCTCGGCGAGCACCCCGCCGCCGCTGTACTCGATCGGCATCTCCCAGCCGCCGAACGAGGCGAGCTTGGCGCCAGCGTCGACGTGCCGCTCGAACAGCGGCGTGCGCAGCAGCGTGGCGCCGTCGGGGGTCTCGGGGACCTCGGGGATCTCGGGATGCTCGGCCATGCCACCGCAGCGTAGTGGCGGTCGTCGGGAAGGACGTGTCGGTGGCCGTCCGCACTAGGCTTTGTGCATGACCTCCGCCTCCGCCGTCGCCGCAGCCCTCAAGACCCTGGACGTGGACGCGGTGGTGATCGGTACCGCCGCAGGCGACGACGGCCCGGTACCGCTTGGCGGCACCGCCGAGCTTGACGCGGCGCTCGGCGGCCGGCTGGCCAAGGTGCTCGCCGACGTCGGCGCGACCGGCCGGGCCGGCGATGTCGTCCGGTTCGCGACGCTCGGGGCGATCCAGGCGGGCAGCGTCGTCGCCGTCGGGGTCGGTCCGCTGCCGGCCGGCGGGGCGGCGGAGCTCGACCACGAGGCGCTGCGGCGCGCGGGCGGGGCGGCGACCCGGGCGCTCGCCGGCACCGCCAGGATCGCGACCACGCTCGCGCTCGCGGGCGGCGCGGCCACCCCCGAATCGGTGCGGGCTGCCGCCGAGGGCGCGCTGCTCGGCGCGTACAGCTTCGACGTGTTCCGGACGACGTCGGCGAAGGGCCGCCCGGCTCCGGCCGAGGAGGTCGTCGTGCTCGTCGACGAGGCGGACCCGGCGATCTCCACCGCGGTCGAGCACGCGGTGACGGTGACCGACGCGGTCCGGCTGGTGCGTGACCTGGTGAACACCCCGCCCGGGCACCTGCCGCCGGCGCGGCTCGCCGAGATCGCCGAGCAGGAGGCGGCCACGGCCGGCCTGCTCGTCGAGGTCCTGGACGAGCGGGAGCTCGCGGACGGCGGGTACGGCGGCCTGCTCGGCGTCGGGCAGGGCTCCACCAACCCGCCCCGGCTGGTGCGCCTGGAGTGGCCGGGCGCGGGCGCCGCGGACGGTGCCGAGCCGGCCCCGGTGGCGCTGGCGCTCGTCGGCAAGGGCATCACGTTCGACTCGGGCGGCCTCTCGCTCAAGCCGCCGCTGTCGATGGAGTGGATGAAGACCGACATGGCGGGCGCCGCGTCCGTGCTGGCGGCCCTCGTCGCGGCCGCGAGGCTGCGGCTGCCCGCCCGGGTGGTCGGCTGGCTCGCCTGCGCGGAGAACATGCCGAGCGGGACGGCGATCCGGCCGTCGGACGTGCTCACGCTGCGCGGCGGCACCCGGGTCGAGGTGCTCAACACCGACGCCGAAGGCCGGCTGGTTCTCGGTGACGCGCTGGTGCGGGCGGCCGAGGAGAAGCCGGCGATGATCGTCGACGTCGCGACGCTCACCGGCGCGCAGATCGTCGCGCTCGGCCAGCGCACCACCGGCCTGCTCGGCAGGGACGGCGCCGTCGAGGCGGTCGCCGCCGCGGCGCGGACCAGCGGCGAGGCCGTCTGGCCGATGCCGCTGCCGCCGGAGCTGCGCAAGGGCCTGGACTCGACGGTCGCCGACATCGCCAACGTGCCCGCGAACGGCAGCCGTGACGGCGGCATGCTCGTCGCCGGCCACTTCCTGGCCACCTTCGTGCCCACCGACGTCCCGTGGGCTCACCTGGACATCGCCGGACCGTCCTGGAACGGCGGCGAGCCCTACGGCCACACTCCCAAGGCCGCCACCGGTGCCATCACCCGCACCCTCATCCAACTGGCCGAGGACCGCGCCTCCGCTTAGGGCGAGCGCGCCGCGCGGCGCACCCCGTCCAAGGCTGGACGCACGGACGGGGGATCAGCCGCCGAGGGCGTTCTGGAGGCGGTCGGGGATGGTGAGCGCCATCGTGACGAGGGCGACGGTGACGGTGAGCTCGACGATGGCGCCGATGACCGGTTCCTGGGCACCGCCGAGGCGGCGACCCAGGAGCCGGCGCAGCAGCAGGCCGACGGCGGTGGCCAGCGCGAGGGCGACGACGGCGCGCAGCGCTCGGCTCGGGTCGCCCCCGTCGTAGTCGAGCCGGCCGGCGATGGCGGCCAGCGAGAACGACAGCGCCGTCGCGAGCGCCGCGCCGGCCGTCGACACCCGGCCCACCACGATCCGCCGGGAGGGCGCCGGCATGCCGGCCCGCGCCTCGTCGGCCCAGGCGGAGACATCCATGGCGGAGACGTCCGCGGCGGACACCGCCGACGCCTGTGGGCCATGTGGCCGGCGGGCGCCGGCGAGGGTGACGGCCAGGCGGCTGGCCAGGCAGGCGACGAGGATGCTGACCGTGCCGCGATGGGCAAGGATGGCGGTGCTCAGCGCGCAGACCTGGATCAGCACGACGAACAGCACCGCGGCCAGGCCGGCCGCGCCCACGGCGCCGCCACGGCTGTCCGCCGCCGTGGGTCCAGCCGGCGCGCCACGCCAGGCCTGGCCCGTGGCGAGAGCGTCCGCGACCGCGGCGAGGCCGGCCAGGTGACGCGCCCCGGAGGCGAGGGCGAGCAGCGCCAGACCGCCGGCGGCCGGCAGCAGCGACTGGGGCTGCCCGTCGGGCAGCCTCGCCCACAACCGGATGGAGACGACGACCACGGCCGTGACCAGGCCGAGCACCAGGCCGCCCAGGGGAGCGAGCGTCGTCAACCGGCTCGCCGCGGTACGGCTCACCGACTCGGTCGGCCGCACCGGCGCGGCGGTGAGCACGGCCAGCGTCGTGCGGGCGCTCATCAACAGGCCATCAGGTGATGTCCGCCGCATCGGCCTCACTGGCCCCGCCGTCCGCCGCCACGGCGGCGGCGAGGTCGGCGGCGGTCTCCACCGCGGCCGCCACCAGCGCGGCGGCGGCGAACGCGCCGGTCCCGTCGTCGGCGCGGATCCTCAGGTCGACCAGCGGGGACAGGCCGAGCGCCTCGACGGCGTGCCGTGCCGCCGGGTCGGGACAGTCGCTGCCCACCAGCCACCAGGCGCGGGCGCCCGGGGCCATCCGCTCCGCCGCGAGCGCCGCCGCGCAGGCCGCCGGGCCGTCGATGATGACCGGGGTGCGCCGGATGGCGGCCTGGACGAGCACGCCGGCGATGGCCGCGAGATCCGCGCCGCCGGCGACCCGCAGCACCGAACGGGCGTCGCCGGCGAACGGGCGGGTGCGGCGCAGCGCGTCCCGGATCGCCGCGGTACGCAGCATCCAGCGCGCGTCGTCGCTGCCGTCGCCGCGGTCCACCACGTCGATCGGCTCGTGGCTGCGCAGCGCCGCGATGACGACCGCGGCGGCGGTGTCCGCCCCCACGCCGAGCGCGCCCGGGATCAGCAGGTCCGCGCCCGCGTCGACCTCCTCGTCCGCGAGCAGCCGGCCGGTGGCGAACGCCTGGTCCACCTCGGCGACGGTCAGCGCGTCGTCCTGGTCGATCCGCCCGTTGCCAGCCCGCACCCGGTGGCCGCCGTCGTCCGGCCGACCCGGTCCCACGTCGCCTTCGCCGTCGACATCGCAGTCGACATCGCCTTCGACCGTCGCGCCGACGGCGATGTCGACGAGGCGCAGGCCGACGCCGGCGCGACGGGCGAGGACGGCGAGCGGCGAGGCGCCGGCGATGACGGCGGCCAGCCTGCGGGCGGTGGCGCCGGGCGGCCAGGGATACAGGCCTGCCTCGGCGATGCCGTGGTCGGCGGCCAGCAGGATGGCGCGGGCCTGGGTGATCGGCCGCGGCGGCGAGGTGCCCTGGGCCGCGGCGAGCCAGACGGCCACCTCGGAGAGCTTGCCGAGCGAACCCCGCGGCAGGCCGAGCGCGCGTGCCCGGCGGTGCGCGGCGGCCTGCTCGGCGGCGGCCGCGGCGGCGTCCGGCTCGGGCACGTCGCCGATGCCGGCCGAGACGCTCGCCCAGCTGGCCGCCGCAGCGGGCGTCACCTCGGCGGTCGGCTCTCCGGCCGAGGACGCCCCGGTCGCGTCGGTCAGCGGATTCTCCACGAGGTCTTACTACCTGATTGCCCGCGCCTCGGACCGCGCGCCCCCGTGACCGACCAGACGCCGGGGCCGACCGGCGCGAGTAACACCGGATCGGGTGAGCGACACAACCGGCGAGCAAGGAGGGCGATCAGGGTGGGCCGAAGGCGGTAGTTTCCGGATGTGTCGCTGGTTCCAGATCGGCGGGAAGTCGTCCCGCGGTGGTGGGGGGCGGGCGACCGGCGGCGGGTGTTCCTCAGCCATACATCCGAGCTCCGGGCCTACCCGCGCGACCTGTCGTTCGTCGCCGCGGCGGAGCGTGCCGTGGCCCGGGCTGGTGACCTCGCCGTCGACATGGCCTACTTCGGCGCCCGCGACGACCCACCGGCCGAGTTCTGCGCCGAGCAGGTCCGGGCGAGCGACGTCTACGTCGGCCTGATCGGCTTCCGATACGGCACCCCGGTGCGCGAGCGGCCGGACCTGTCCTACACCGAGGTCGAGTTCGAGGCGGCCACCGAGGCCGGCATCCCACGGCTGATGTTCCTGCTCGCCGAGGACGCCCTCGTGCCGTTCCAGGAGTTCTCCGACATCGTTTACGGCGACCGCCAGCGCGGATTCCGGGAACGGCTGAACGGCGTCGGCCTCATCACCACGAGCTTCCGGACGCCGGCCGACCTCGAGACGGCGGTCCTCGACGCCCTGGTCAAGCTGCGTGAGCGCGAGCGCCGCGAGCGCGAGGAAGCCGCCGCCGCCCTGCCGAACGGCAATGCCCTGGGCCCCGGACCCGCCGTGGTCATCGTCGGGGTCGGCGCGATCGGCCCCGACGCGGCGCAGGCGGGCACCGGGCCGCGCCGACCGTGGATGGTGCCATCGGCGCACGGCAAGGTCGTCGCCCGGCCGGAGCTCACCGAGGCCGTTCTCGCCCGGCTGCTGGCCCACGCCGCCGGCACCATCGCGCCAGCCGACGGCACCATCGCGCCATCCCTACGCGCCATCGCGCCGCCCGCCAGCGCCACCCTCGCCGCCACGGACGAGGACTCCTACTCGGACGAGATCACCCTGCCGGCCCCCCCGCCACCCGCGCTGGCCCCGCCACCCGCGCTGGCCCCGCCACCAGCGCTGGGCAGGCCGCCGGTCTCCCCCGCCGGGGGGCACCTGCCCGCCGTGCCGCGGCTGCCGGCCGTGCCGCCGGAGGGAGGCACCGGGGGGACGGGCGGCTTCCCGACCGTCGCCGCCGGCTCGGCGCCGGGAGAGGCGACCCAGGGCGCGGCCCGGCCGCGGATCGTGGTGCTGCGCGGGGTCGGCGGCTTCGGGAAGACCACGCTCGCGGCGGAGGTCTGCCGGCGCCCGGAGATCGTCGGCGCGTTCCCCGGCGGGGTGCTGTGGGTGACCGTCGGTGAGTCGGTGACCGGCGCGAACCTCGCGGACAAGGTCAACGACCTGAGCGAGGCCCTGTCCGGCGCCCGGCCGGCGCTCGCCGACCCCGAGCAGGCCGGGTTCCGCCTCGGCGAGCTGCTCGGCGCGCCGCGGCGACTGCTCGTCGTCGACGACGTCTGGACCCGCGCGCAGCTCGCGCCGTTCCTGCAGGGCGGCCCAGGCTGCGTCCGGCTGGTCACCACCCGGATGCGGGACCTGCCGCCGGACCTCGCCGCCGCCGACACCGTCGAGGTGCTGGCGATGTCCGACGCGGAGGCGGCCCGCCTGCTCACCCTCGACCTCGCCCCGCGGCCAGGGGAGACGTCCACCGGGGAGACCGTCTCGCACGTCGCCGAGGACGAGGACGGGGACCGGGACGCGGCCGCCGTGCTGGGCCTCGTGCTGCCGGCCGACCGGGCTCGCCGCCTGCTGGACGCGACCGGGCGCTGGCCGGTGCTGCTGCGGCTGGTCAACCGGGCGCTCGTCCGGCTGGTGCGCGAGGGCGTGCCACCGCCGCGCGCGGCCGACCGGGTGCTCGCCCGGCTGGCACGCCGTGGCCCGACGGCGTTCGACGTCACCCGGCTCGAGGATCGCAACCAGGCGGTCGGCGCCACCCTGTCGGCGAGCGTCGGCCTGCTCACCGGCGACGAGCTCGACCGGTACCTGGAGCTCGCCGTCTTCCCCGAGGACGTCGAGATCCCCCGCTATGTCCTCGACGCGTACTGGGGCGCCACCGGCGAGCTCACCGCCGACGAGGTCGACGACCTGTGCCAGGAGCTCGTCGACCTGTCGCTGGTGCTCGCCTACCGCCGGCACCCGCCCGCGCTGCTGATGCAGGACGTGCTGCGCTCCTACCTGCGCGTCCGCGTCGGCCCGAGGCGGCTGCGTGAGCTGCACGGGTTGCTGTGCGACGCGCTTCGAGCCCGGCTGCTCGCGCCGGGCCGGCCGCCGGCCGCCGGCGCCGCGGACACCGACGACGTCCTGACCTACGGCTACGACCTCGCGGACAACGACAACTACGACGGCGACGCCGCGGGTGACACCGAACGCCCGGGCCCCGGTGACGAAGCGGCGGACGCCGCCACGCCCGCGGCCTGGTGGGAGCTGCCGAGCCGGGCCGGCTATGTGTGGACGAACCTGGTCGCGCACCTCGTCGGCGCCGGCCGCGCCGGCGAGGCGCTCGCGCTGCTGCGGGACCTGCGCTGGACGATCGCCAAGCTCGCCCGGCCGAGCCTCGGCCTGGTCGCCGTCGACGCGGACCTGGCGCTCGCCACCGAGCTGGACCCGACGGACCCGGCGCTGCGGGCGTTGCGCCGGGTGCTGCGCCAGACCGCGCACCTGTTCGGCCCCACCGATCCGCCGGGCGCCCTGAGCGCGGTGCTGACGAGCCGGCTCGACGGCATCCCCGCGCTCGCCGACGCCCGCGCCCAGCTCGCCGCCACGGTGCGCGGGCCGCGGCTGGTCAATCGTTGGAGCCTGCCCGACCAGCCCCACCCCGGGCTCGTCCGGGTGCTCCAGGCCCACCGCCCGTCGGTCAACGCCTGCGCGGTGGCGCCGTCGGGCGGCTGGCTGGCCTGCGCCGGCGACGACGGCACCGTCCAGATCTGGGACGCGGACGCGTCGGCGGCCCGCGCCGTGCTGACCGGCCACACCGGCGCCGTGCACACCTGCGTGATCTCGCCGGACGGCCGCTTCCTCGTGTCGGGCGGCGCGGACCGGGTGGTCCGGGTCTGGGACGCCCGCGGCGGACCCGCCCGGTTCGAGCTGCGCGGCCACAACGGGGAGGTGCGCGGCGCCGCCGTCGCCCCGTCCGGCGCCTGGTTCGCGACCTGCGGCGACGACGGCGTCGTCCGCTGCTGGCGGGCCCGCAGCGGCCTGCCCGGCCCGATGATCGTGGTGACCCCGGGCCGGCGGTTGCGCGACTGCGCGGTCGCGCCCCATGGCTCGCTGCTCGCCGTGGCGTGCGAGGACGGGACGATCCGGCTGTTCGACATCCGCCAGGGCGGCGCCCCGGCCGGCGAGCTGCGCGGGCACCGCGGTCCCGTGCGCCGGCTCGCCGTCTGCGACGGGCCGGCCTGGCTGGTGTCCGCCGGGGAGGACGGCACGGTCCGGCGGTGGGATCCGGCGGCCCGTGCCGCCGTCGCGCGCTACGAGGTGGGCGCCGCGGCGCGCGGCTGCGCGGTCACCGCGGACGGCGCGGCCGTGGCCGCGACCGCGGCCGACGGTGTCGTGCGGCTGTGGGACACGGCGACCGGCGCGCGCCGGCAACTGGTCGGTCCGAGCGGGACGGCGGCGGTCTGCGCGATCGCCCCGGACGGGAGCTGGCTGGTCTCCGCCGGCCGGCACGGGGCGCTGCGGATCTGGGACGTCGGGCTCGCCGACCCGGGCGTCGCGGCGAGTGGCCGGGACGAGGGGATGCGCGCCTGCGTCGCGAGCTCGGACGGGCGCTGGGTGGTCTCCGTCTCCGAGGACGCCACGGCCGTCCAGTGGGACGTCGCCACGGCCGAGCAGGGGGCCGCGCTGGTGGGGGAGCGGCTCAACCCCGTCCGCGGCGGCGCGGTCGCCCCCGACGACAGCTGGGTGGCGCTGCCCGGCCGGGACGGCGGCGTCCGGCTGTGGGAGCCGACGACCGGCGTCGTCCGCGCGGTGCTGACCTCGCCGAGCGAGGTCCGCGGCTTCGCCGCGTCGCCCGACGGTTCCTGGCTGGTCGGCGCGTGCGCGGACGGCGTCGTGCGAATGTGGGACACCCAGAGCGGCGAGTGGCTCGCCTCGTTCGCCGGTGGCGGTGGCCGCGGGGGTGCCGGTGGGCCCGACGGAGCCGGTGGTCGCCGGGCGGGCGCGCCGCCGCGTGCGTTCGTCAGCCAGCCTTCGACCACCCAGCCGTCGACCACGGGCCGGCGGGCCCGGTACCTGGACGACGCGGACAGGTACCCGACCGATCCGTACCCCGAAGATCCTTACTATGCCGAGGCCTCCTCCGCGGACGGGGAGACCGGTGGCGGTGGCGCCGGGCACACCTGCGTCGTCGCCCCTGACGGCACCTGGGTGGCCGCTGGCGGCACGGACCGGGAGATCCGGGTCTGGGATGTCATCACGCTGGAGCCGGTGGCCCTGCTCACCGGGCACACCAACGAGGTGCTGGGCCTCACCGTCGCGCCGGACGGGCGTTTCCTGGTCTCCGCCGGCGCCGACCACACGCTGAGGGTCTGGTGGACCGACGGCTGGCTCGCGGGGCCGGTGCTGGCCGGGCACACCCACACGGTCCGGGGCGCGGCGGTCAGCCCCGACGGGGCGTATCTCGCCAGCGCCGGTGGCGACGGCTCGGTGCGAATCTGGGAGACGGAGCGCTGGCGGTGCGTCACGCTCATGCGGTTCGACGGCGCGGCCAGGGACTGCGGCTGGCTGCCCGACTCGCGCGGCCTCGCCGTGGCCGCCTCCGGCGGCCTCTACCTCTACGAGCTGCGCCTCGACTAGCCCCGGCCCGGCCCGGCCTCAGCCGAGGTTGGGTGGGGTGAGGGCCGCGGCCGCCGACGCCATGACGACGAGCATGAGCGCGAGTGCCGAGACGGCGTCCAACCTGGCTCGCGCAGCCCTGGCCCGCGCGGCCGGTGGACGGGACCGCGCGGAACGCCCGGTGATGACGACGACCAGCGCGACCACGCCGACCAGCACCGCCAGCCGACCGGAGACGCCGTCCGCCGGGACCCAGCCAAGCCCGGCCCACAGACCTATGAGCACAGCCAGGGCGCGTCCCGCGCGAACGCCGCGGCCACGGACGCCGTGGCGAGTCCCGCACGTCACGGCAGGGAAGTACCCACAGCGACAGATCCGGACGCCGGTGCCCAGCGGGGCGGGCGGAAGGACCCGCCCGGCTTCTCCCGTTCGCCGGGTTCTTCTCAGCCCGACGCGGGAAGCGTCACGGTGGCGCGCCCGCCAGGAGTGGCCTCGAGGACCGCGCCGTCCGGGAGCAGATCGACGCCGATCGCGGCGAGGCGCTCGGCGAGCGCCGGCCCGGGTGGGTTGCGGTGGCTCAGGTGGACGGCCACGACGGTCGAGGTGTCGGTCAGGGCGTCGCGCGCCCGGAGCCGCTCGAGGTCGGTGGTGAACGTCGCGAGGTCGAGATGGTCGCCGAAGCCGGGCCGGTCGCCGTTGTTCTCCTCGACGAGCGCCACGTCGAACGCGCGGCCGGCCAGCGCCTCGACGGTCGCCGTGGTCAGCGGACCGGTGTCGCAGGCATAGAGCAGCCGGGCGCCGTCCGGGCCGGTGATGTCGTAGAGCACCGCCGGGCCGATCGAGGCGTCCCCGTGGGTCGCCGCCACCGGAACCACCCGGTAGCCGTCCCCATCCCCGTCCTTGTCCGGACCGTCGAGCCGGATGGGGCTGCCGGCCAGGGCGGGCCTGGGGCGCAGGGGCGAGCCGGCCTCGCCGGGCGCCCTTCCCTCCCAGCGGGTCAGGAAGGCCGCGATGGCGTCGAGCACCGCCGGCGGCCCGACGACGTCGAGCGGGCGGGTCGCCGCGGTGCTCCAGGATCGCCACATCAGTGCCTCCGGCCCGACGTGGTCCGGATGGGCATGCCCGACCAGGAGATGACGCAGGCCCTCCAGCCCGACTCCGAACCGGGCCGCGGCGCGCGGCACATCCGGGCCGATGTCGACCAGCACGGCATCGTCGAGCAGCACGCCCGTCTGCCCTCGGGCGTTGCCGGTGTCGCGCGCCCAGGCGCACGACGGGCAGGCACACCAGGGGTTCGGCCAGCCGTCGGCCGAGCCGGTGCCCAGCAGGGTGACGCGCACTTCTCCCGCTCTCTGCCGCCCGACGGTGGCGACCCTGCCGGGCCGCGCTCAGACGTGCGGGTGGCGCTTGCGCTCCGCGAGCGTCATGAGCGTCAGCACGATGCCAAGCACGATGATCGAGCCAAATGTGAGGAGCGCCACGACCCAGGGGGCGAACCCGCTGTCGCTGTGCTGGGCCGCCTCGGCGAGCTGTGTGACCACGTGGACATTCCTCCGCTTCTGATGCTGACCTGCGCGTCACGGTGCCGATGCGCCGGAGGCCCGCCGGCCAGCCGGCCCGTTCGCCGCCGCGTCCGTCCGGGTCCGCCGACCGGCCCTCCCGCGGACGGCCGCTGGTGGAGCGGGGCGTTTGGCGGGGCGCCGCGCCTACGGTAGCCAATCGGAAGTAATTCGTGCCGACGTTGCGGACCGGCGACGTTACCGACCTAGCGCACATCCTGGCCCGACCGCCCCGCCCGAGGCCAGTGACGATTGGATGGCACATGGACGGCGGGATGCCGCCGACGATCGTGGCGTGTTCACGAGGAGGTGCGCGGGTGAGCTGGACCTGGCGGTACGAGAGTGATGACGGTGCGTCGGTGACGGTGGCCGGGGCGTCTGGGTCCGAGTCGTTCCCGAGCCAGGGCGACGCGGAGACCTGGATAGGGGAGGCCTGGTCCGAGCTGCTCGAGGGCGGCGTCACCCAGGTCACGCTGTCCGAGGCGGGCCGCAAGGTCTACGGCCCGATGAGTCTGCGCCCGACGACCTGAGCCTGACGACCTGAGCTACCGGCGCGAGGCGGTCAGCCCGCTCGTCGGCGAGGTCCGGGTCGCCGAGGCCAACTAAGTTAGCCTCGGCCGTTGACAAGGCTAACGGCGTTAGCCATAGTGGGGCTAACGCTGTTAGCTACCCATTTGGGAGTCATCATGAACGAGGCCCTGCCCGCCGCCGAGTCCGCCGGTTCCGTCGAGCCCGCCGGTTCCACTGGTT
Organism: Pseudofrankia sp. EUN1h; assembly: GCF_001854645.1. Lineage (NCBI taxonomy): Bacteria > Bacillati > Actinomycetota > Actinomycetes > Frankiales > Frankiaceae > Pseudofrankia > Pseudofrankia sp. EUN1h. Next base: position 28,141 of record NZ_MBLN01000053.1, read on the forward strand.
CCGTCGAGCCCGCCGGTACCGCTGCGCCGGGTGCCCCGGCGCATTACCAGGCGCCCGGTGCGTTCACCCGCAAGGTCTTCAACCGTCTGGTCGCGGCCCTCACCCGGCGCGGGGTGAGCGTGCTCGGCAGCCGGGTGCTCGAGGTGCGTGGCCGGACCAGTGGTGAGCCGCGGCGCACCCCCGTCAACCTGCTTGTCCTCGATGGTCGGGAGTACCTGGTGTCACCGCGCGGACACGGGCAGTGGGTCCGCAACGTGCGGGCGGCCGATGGCGAGCTGCACCTGCTGCTCGGTCGGTCCCGGGCCCACTACCGGGCCACGGAGCTGGCCGACGAGGAGAAGGTCCAGGTGCTGCGCGCCTACCTCAAGCGGTGGAAGGCTGAGGTCGGCGTCTTCTTCGGCGGCGTGGGACCCGACTCGTCCGACGAGGAACTCGCCGCGATCGCCCCCCGCCACCCGGYCTTCGTGCTGGAGCGGATCGCCTGACCGTCCGCCCGCCCCAGGAGGTGCGTCCGTTGATGTCCCAGGCCGCGGTCTCGGCCGAGGCGACGGCGGTGGGTTCCGGCGGGGAGCCGGCCAGGCTGCCGCTGCCGCTGCCCCGGATCGCGGTGCGGCCGGAGCCGTCGGAACGGTCGGAGCGGGTGCGCGAGATCGTCGCCGCCGGCCTCAGGCTGCTCGCGGCGGAGGGAGCGGACGCGTTGACGATGCGCCGCCTCGGCGACGAGATCGGCATTCGGGCGGCGTCGCTCTACAAGCACCTGCCGGGCAAACCCGCGCTGGAGGTGGCGCTCGTCGAGACCGGCCTGTTCGGTATGGGCGACGCGCTGYACGCCGTCGTCGACGCGGCGAGCCCCGCGGGTGTCGTCGCCGCGCTGCTGGCCGAGTACCGGCGGTTCGCGCTCGCGAGCGCCAACCTCTACCGGCTCGCCACCTCCGGCCGCATCGACCGGAGTCTGCTCACCCCCGGTCTGGACGACTGGTCGGGCGAGCCGTTCTACCGAGCGACCGGTGACCCCTGGGTCGCTCAGGCCCTGTTCGCCGCGGCGCACGGGGCGGTGATCCTGGAGATGGACAACGCCTACAACAACATGTCCGACCTGGACGCGACGTGGCGGGCACTCGCCAGGGCCTTCACCACCTGACCCGCCACCCGCCGGGCGAACACAGATCGCGTCAGCTGAGTGACCCCATAGGCAGTCTGCGTCGACACGGTTCTACCTGGTAGTCGGCCTATTGGGGTGCCAGCCACCACGGTTGAGGTCTGGCTAACGTACGGCGACGCCGCCGAGGGCCTCGTCGATGCGGGTGAGGATCTCCGGGGCGAGGGTGACGCCGGCGGCCTTGACGTTCTCGCGGACCTGCTCGGGCCGGGACGCTCCGATGATCGCGGACGCGACGTTCTCGTTCTGCAGCACCCACGCGACGGCCAGCTGAGCGAGCGAGAGCCCGGCGTCGTCGGCGACCGGGCGCAGGTTCTGCACGGCGGTCAGCACGTCGTCGCCCATCAGCCGCTCGATGAAGGCGGCGCCGGTGCCGCCGGTGGCCCGGCTGCCGGGCGGCGGCGGCTGCCCGGGGAGGTACTTGCCGGTCAGCACGCCCTGCGCGATGGGCGACCAGACGATCTGCGAGACGCCTGCCTTGGCGGACGCCGGCACGATCTCGGCCTCGATCGTGCGTACGAGCGCCGAGTACTGCGGCTGGTTGGAGATGATCCGGTCCAGGCCCATCTCGCCGGCCAGCCGCACCGCCTCGGTGATCTGTCCGGCGGACCACTCGGAGACGCCGATGTAGAGCGTCTTGCCGGCGCGCACCAGGTCGTCGAACGCCCGCAGCGTCTCCTCGAGCGGCACCGTCGGGTCGTAGCGATGCGCCTGGTACAGGTCGACGTAGTCGGTGCGCAGCCGCTTCAACGAGGCGTTCATCGACTCGATGATGTGCTTGCGGCCCAGGCCCTTGTCGTTCTGGCCGGGGCCGGTCGGCCAGAAGACCTTGGTCGCGAGCTCGTAGGACTCGCGCCGGACGCCGGCGAGCGCCTCGCCCAGCACGGTCTCGGCCCGTCCGCCGGCGTAGACGTCGGCGGTGTCGAAGGTCGTGATGCCCTCGTCGAAGGCGGCGCGCACGCAGGCGATCGCCTGCTCGGCCTCGATCTGGTCACCGTGGGTGATCCAGTTTCCATATGAGATCTGGCTGACGGTCAGGCCGCTGCGCCCTAGGCGTCGATACTCCACACCGCCGACTCTAGGACCCGTACAGACGATCGAACCTCACGGTTCCACCTCGACGGCGGGGCGCGGGGCGTCGCGTGCCCCGCCCCGCCCTACCTTTCGCCGCGCGCGACCCGGGGCGGTGGCATACGCCAGCGGCGCGGGACCAGCGAGCGCTGCACGGCGTAGACCTTGACCTTCACCCGTGAGTCCGGGTAGCGCTCCTGGACCGCCCTGCTGACCTTGCGGACGAGGAAGAAGCCATCGATGGCCACCGCGGCGATGCCGACGATCATCACGTAGACGGCGACCAGCCGGATGTAACCGTTCGGCACGATCCCGCCGATGAAGTAGACGACGATCGCGACCAGGAAGAACGAGCCGGCGTTGATCCGGCTGTCCACGATGTCGCGGGCCAGCACCCGCTCCGGCACGCGCTCCCGCGCGGGCATCTTCGACAGGTCGCCCGAACGCAGCGCGGCCCGTTGCTCGGCCATCGCGCGGCGGCGGTCGCCCTTGTCGCGCTGACGACCTTCCTTGGTGTTCGCCGCCGAGCCGAGGGTGCCGACCGTCGAGCGGGCCGCGCGCGCCTCCGAGCGTTTCGGCGTCGGCCGGCCCTTCTTGGCCGTCATCCKGGCGTCCGGAGAGGCGTACTCGTCGACGTCGACCTCGACCTCCGCGCCGGAGTCCTCCGGCGCGGTGTCGCGCGACCGCTTTCTGAGGCCGATCATGGCCATTACGGGAGAGCCAACATCTGGTCGAGGGCCTTTCGGGCATAGGTGGCCACGTCCGGTGCGACCGTGATCCGGTTGACCGGCTCGCCGCGGACGAGGGACTCCAGCGCCCACACGAGGTGTGGCATGTCGATGCGGTTCATTGTGGAGCAGAAGCACACGGTGCGGTCCAGGAAGACGATGTTCTTGTCAGGGTGGCGGTTCGCGAGCCGCTGCACCAGGTTGAGCTCGGTGCCGATCGCGAACGAGGAACCGGCCGGGGCCGCGTCCACCACCTTGATGATGTACTCCGTCGATCCGACCAGGTCGGCGGCGGTCACCACCTCGCGCTTGCATTCGGGGTGTACCAGAACACTTACCCCAGGGACCCGCGCCCGTACCTCGTCGACGCAGTCGCGGCTGAACCGGCCGTGCACCGAGCAGTGGCCCCGCCAGAGGATCATCTTCGCGTCCCGCAGCTGAGCGGGGGTGAGGCCCCCGTTCGGGCGGCGCGGGTCGTAGACGACGCAGTCCGCCTCGGTCAACCCGAGCTCACCGACCGCGGTGTTGCGGCCCAGGTGCTGGTCGGGCAGGAACAGCACGCGCTGGCCGCCGCGCTCGGGGCCGAACGCCCAGTCGAGCGCGCGTCGAGCATTCGACGACGTGCAGACCGTGCCGCCGTGGCGGCCCGTGAACGCTTTGATCGCGGCTGAGGAGTTCATGTAGGTCACCGGCACGGTGCCCTCGGCCGCGCCCGCGTCGAGCAGGTCGTCCCAGGCCTGTTCGACCTGCTCGGCGGTGGCCATGTCGGCCATCGAGCAGCCCGCCGCCAGGTCCGGGAGGATCACCCCTTGGTGCGGCGCGGTCAGGATGTCGGCACTCTCGGCCATGAAGTGCACGCCACAGAACACGATGTGCTCGGCCTCGGGCCGGGCCGCGGCCTGCTGGGCGAGCTTGAACGAGTCGCCGGTGACGTCCGCGAACGCGATCACGTCGTCGCGCTGGTAGTGGTGGCCGAGGACGAAGACCTTCTCGCCCAGTGCCGCCTTCGCCGCGGCGGCCCGCTCGGCCAGCGCCGGGTCGGCCGCCGCGGGCAGCGCGCCGGGGCAGTCGACGCCGCGTTCGCTGTCGGCGTCGGTCCCGTGGCCGAGCAGGAGCAGGGCCAGCGGTGACGGGGTCACACCGAGGCGTTCCAGAGTCGGGTTGGTCGTCATGGCAGGCCCCCTTGGGCGGTGCGCCGTGTACGAGGACGCCCCCACCGGCCGGCCCTCGCCGGCCCCTGGGACGCCCCTCGGCCCTGGACGTTCGGGGCTCGTGGGGCGGGACACCGGGCTGGCTCTGGCGCGTTCTGTGGGGAGGTCGGTCGACATATGGTCGAAGAGACTCTAACTCATTAATGGTCGACGAGACACTAACTGCGGTCTGCGGGCCATGCGTGGTTTGTCGCGGAGTCGCCCCGCGGTCACCTTCCCGACAGTTCTGCCGGGCCGCGGGCCGCCGCGGGCTCGCCTGTTCGTGCCGTGCGCGGGCGTCAGCGGGTCCGGCGGCCCGGTCGCGGAAGAGACGTTCGACCCGAGTGAGATGGGTCACTAGGGTGACCCGCTCCGGGTGGACTGGCTGGGAACGCCTGCCCCGTTGGCACTGGCACCGCGGGCCCACAGCCTGGGAGGCATGCCCGGAGAAGGGTGACGTCGTGGCCGGCGCACCGGCCGGTAGCTACGATGGGAAGCGGAACCGGGCCGCGGTTGTTGAGCGCTGAGGACATGACACCAGTGACACGGTGTGCGTCGACGCGGCGTACGTCACACCTCGGCCGAACCAACCGGCGGCACCGTTGCCGGATGGGACCGGCCGAGCTGTGTGGAGGGCGCCGACACGGCCCGGTCGTACGGATCCCGCGGCGCACCCGTAGGCACTTTCCGAAGGGCAGGAGCAGCCCCTATGACCGTCCAGGACACGACGACGGACACCCAGACCCGGCCCAGCCAGGTCCTCCTCACCGACCTGGCCGCTAGCAAGGTGAAGTCCCTGCTCGAGCAGGAGGGCCGCGACGACCTGGCTCTGCGCATCGCCGTACAGCCCGGCGGCTGCTCTGGCATGCGCTACCAGCTGTTCTTCGACGAGCGCCAGCTCGACGGAGACACCGTGCTCGACTTCTCCGGTGTCAAGGTCACGGTCGACCGGATGAGCTCCCCGTACCTGGGCGGCGCCACCATCGACTTCGTCGACACCATCGAGAAGCAGGGCTTCACGATCGACAACCCCAACGCCCAGGGCTCCTGCGCCTGCGGTGACTCCTTCCACTAGGCGAACCCTGTTCGCTGCCCTTCGGGCAGCTTCCCGGAGGGGTGTCAGTCGATGTCTGCTCCGGGGGGCGACCCCCGGACGCCCGATGTCGAGCTCCGCTCGACGGGGTGGCCGGACGTGGCTACTGGCGGGACTAGCAGGTACTGATCGTTCGAGGGCCCGGCGTGACCGAGATCTATTCGGTCACGCCGGGCCCTCGGCGTCTTCCAGGCCAGGACCTGTCCCTAGCCGCGACACAAAGGCGCCACGAGCGAAGCGAGGTGGCCCGCGTGGGGATGGTTCTGGATCGGCTGGTCTTGGTTTGGTGACGTTCCAGCGATAGGTGACCGTGCGGCGCGGAGGCGCGCCTCCGCGGAGGCCCGGCCACGAGCGAAGCGAAGTGGTTGGGCCGCAGCGGAGGTCGCCGTAGCGCCCG